>DATIXX010000029.1 GCA_035518095.1 Burkholderiales bacterium
GCACAGGATAATGATCTCGCGGTTAAAGTGCCGGTACTTGAAAAGGATATTGAGGCTGCTCGAGGAAGTCATAGCGGGCTCCGAGGACGAACCCAATCAGTTTACGCTCCCAATGCTCCTTGATGTTGTTGCACCAGAACCAAGAGAGAGAAGAAAAGCTGCAGACTAGCTGGCGGAGAGGGTGGGATTCGAACCCACGATACGCTTGCGCGTATACCGGTTTTCGAGACCGGCCCGTTCGACCACTCCGGCACCTCTCCGGTAGCGCGGCATTCTAGCATCAATTCGCAATTTTTTTACGCTTGGCTATTTCGCGGGTTCGATGGATTTCAGTCCACCCATATAAGGCTTTAGGGCAGCGGGGATTTCGATTCCTCCGCCGGAGTTTTGATAATTCTCCATGACCGCGATCAGCGTGCGCCCCACTGCAAGTCCCGAGCCATTCAGTGTGTGCACCGGCTCTGTTTTGCCCTTCTCGTTGCGAAAGCGCGCCCGCATGCGCCGCGCCTGGAACGCTTCGAAATTGCTACATGAAGATACTTCTCGGTAGGCGTTCTGTCCAGGCAGCCAGACTTCGATGTCGTAGGTCTTGGCCGCAGCAAAACCCATATCGCCGGTGCACAACGTCACAAGGCGATAAGGCAGTTCCAATTTCTTCAGAATAGCTTCAGCGTGTCCCGTAAGTTCCTCCAGTGCCTGATAGGATTTCGCTGGATGCACGACCTGCACCAGTTCAACCTTGTCGAACTGATGTTGGCGAATCATTCCGCGCGTATCTTTGCCATAGGAACCGGCCTCGCTGCGAAAACAGGGCGAGTGGCAAACAAATTTGAGAGGGAGACTTTCCAGCGGTAGGATTTCATCTCGAACTATGTTGGTTACCGGCACTTCCGCGGTGGGTATCAAATATAGGCGATTCTTAAGCAGGTCAGCCGTAGCCTCGTTTGGTAAACTTTGCAAGAAAGATCCGCCGGGAAATACGCCGAACAGATCTTCCTCAAACTTCGGCAGCTGGCCGGTGCCTCGCATGCTTTCTGCATTCACCAAGTAAGGCGCATAAACTTCAGTGTAATTATGCTCGTTGGTGTGCACGTCAAGCATGAACTGGGCAATCGCCCGATGCAGACGCGCCAAGCCTGCCTTCATTAATACAAAGCGTGCGCCGCTAATCTTGCTTGCCGCGGTGAAATCAAGCTGTTTCAAACCATCTCCTAAATCCACGTGGTCCTTTATGCGAAAACTGAAATTGCGCGGCGAGCCTACCCTCCTTAGCTCGGTATTGTCTTCCGAAGATTTGCCGAAAGGCACGCTCTCATGAGGAATGTTTGGAATATTGAGCAGAAGGTCGTCAAGTTTGGCGTTAATTTCGGCTAGCTCGATTTCCCGAGCCTTAAGTTCCTCGGCCTCGGAGTTGACCTCTTGCACAAGTTCAGAAAACTTTGCTAAGTCGCCTTGCTTCTTTGCATTGAACGCTTGCGTGGATGTCGTATTTCGATGAGCTTCTAATTCTTCCTTCCGAATCTGTTTGTCCTTTCGCTCCTTTTCGAGCTTATGATAGATTTCGACATCAAAAGGAAAATTGCGAGTATCTCGAAGCTTTTTCGCTACGGTTTCGATACTGCTGCGGAGCAATTGCGGGTCAAGCATAGTTAATAATCCGTATTTAGCCGTGGTAGTGAGCAGCTAAGGCTTTTTCGCTTTTTTGTCGAGCTCGCTTAAACGCTTTAAATGTTCCGCAATCTTCGCTTCAAGTCCGCGGTCCGTGGGATGATAGAAGGTCTGCGCCGGCATGCCGGCCGGAAAATAATTTTCTCCGGCGGCGTAGGCTTCCGGTTCATCGTGCGCGTAGCGGTAATCCTTGCCAAAGCCCATGTCCTTCATTAACTTGGTCGGCGCGTTGCGTAAATGCTCGGGAACCGGCCGCGATTTGTCTGCGCCGATAAAGTGGCGCGCGTCGCTGAACGCGGTGTACACGGAGTTGCTCTTGGCGGTGCACGCAAGGTAAATCACTGCCTCGGCCAGCGCAAGCTCGCCTTCGGGACTACCCAGGCGCTCATACACTTCGCAAGCGTCCAAGGCAATTCGCAAGGCACGAGGATCTGCCAGGCCCACGTCTTCCGCCGCCATGCGTACCAGCCGCCTGCCGATATAGCGTGGATCCGCCCCACCGTCCAACATACGGCACATCCAGTAGAGAGACGCGTCGGGATTCGAGCCCCGCACCGATTTATGCAGGGCGGAAATCTGGTCATAAAATGCGTCCCCGCCTTTGTCAAACCTTCTGACACTTTGCGCCAGCACATTTTGGATATATTGCGCGCCGATCTGCGTAGTTTGATTCTGCTCAACGGCGGTAGCTAGATGCTCCAGCATGTTGAGCAGTCGTCTGGCGTCGCCATCCGCGTAGCCGATCAGCAGAGACTTTGCTTCCGGGCTAAAGCTCGCGCTTGGAATGGCGAGTTTTCGCGCGCGTTCGAACAAAATCTCCAACTCCTCATCGCTCAGCGGGTGCAACACGTAGACTGCAGCGCGGGAAAGCAGAGCGCTGTTGACTTCGAACGACGGATTCTCGGTGGTAGCGCCTACAAATGTGACCAGCCCTTGTTCTACAAAAGGCAGGAACGCGTCCTGCTGTGCTTTGTTAAAGCGGTGCACCTCGTCAATAAATAATATGGTATGGCGTCCGGACTGTTGCAGGACGAACTCGGCTCTTTCAACTGCCTCGCGGATATCCTTGACGCCGGCAAGCACCGCGGACAGAGCAATAAATTCGGCATTGAAAATGCTGGCCATCAGCCGCGCCAGCGTCGTTTTCCCGGACCCCGGCGGCCCCCATAGTATCATCGAATGCGGCTTGCCGGATTCGAACGCCAGCCGTAACGGTTTGCCTTTGCCAAGCAGATGCGTTTGACCGATCACGTCTTCAAGACGCTGCGGGCGCAGGCGATCGGCCAACGGCGCGGCAGGCACTTTTCGCTCGAACAAATTACTCACCGACAATATCAGCACCCTTTGGAGGAGTGAATTCAAACAATTTTGGGCTCAAGCGGGGATTTAGCTCCAATTCAGAGAAATGCAAAATGGTGGTTTGTCCGAAGCGATCACGCAGTTCCATGACCTGCAGGCCGGATTTATCGAATCCCATGCGTATGCTCTCGAATGACGCATCTTCCGTTTTCGGCAACGCTTGCAGCCACTCCAGACCGTTTTGAGTGCCGTCATCCTTAAGGTTAAACTCCTTTTCGATTTCATTGCTGCCGGCAAGCAATGCGGCCGGGCTTTGGCCCAACGCTTGATCAAGTTTTTTGACAGTAACCTGATTCAGTTCCGGATCGTATACCCAGAGTTTTTCGCCATCGCCCACGATTAGCTGCGCGTAGGGTTTTTGGTAACTCCAGCGGAATTTGCCGGGACGCGAGAACTCCATGGTGCCGTTCGATTTCTGTACGCTGCGGCCGTTCTTATCCAGGAGTTCCTGGTTGAATTGCGCCTTCCCCGTGGTGGTATGCCGGATAAACTCTTTTAACCTATCAATGCTCGAAGCGTCTGCCGGAGACAAGCCGCCAAGCGCGAAAAGTAAGGCGGCGGCAATACCGGCTTTTTTCATTAATCCTTCCGCAGCCCCTGGGTATCGGCCACCGCGTCGCGTTTGAGCGTGATGATGGTCGTCGAAAGAGAACTATTCATGACATTTATCTACCACCATCCCGTGTTTAGAATGCCGGCTTGCGGGAAGAGTACGCCGCCGAATCGCCCGCGGGCGCCAATACTTCCCTATTGCCGTTGCTCTGCATGCCGGAAACCAGACCTCCCCGCTCCATCTGTTCGATCAATCGCGCAGCGCGATTGTAACCGATGCGCAAGTGCCGCTGCACCAGCGAAATCGATGCGCGGCGCGATTTTAAAACGATTGCCACCGCTTCATCATAAAGCGGATCGGATTCCGAAACAGAACCGGAGGCTTCGTCGTACAAATCCGCCTCCTGGCCTTCCAATACGTCGTCCACGTACTGCGGCGCGCCCAGTGCTTTCAAATAATTTACTACCTTGTGCATTTCTTGGTCTGAGACATACGCACCGTGCACCCGCTGTGGATAGCCCAACCCCGGCGGCAGATAAAGCATGTCCCCTTGGCCGAGCAACGCCTCTGCTCCCACCTGATCGAGTATGGTGCGCGAATCCACCTTAGCAGAAACCTGGAAAGCGATGCGGCTCGGTATATTCGCCTTGATAAGTCCGGTGATCACGTCCACCGAGGGTCTTTGCGTTGCCAATATCAAGTGCACGCCTGCGGCGCGCGCTTTCTGCGCAAGGCGGGCGATCAATTCTTCAACTTTCTTGCCCACCACCATCATCAGATCCGCCAATTCGTCAATAACCAGTACAATCAGCGGCATTTGTTCAAGGCGCTCGGGATTATTCGGGGTAACAGTGAACGGATTGGTGAGCGGCGCCCCGGCTTTTTGCGCGTCGCGGACTTTCTGGTTATATCCCGCAATGTTGCGCACGCCCAGGTTTGACATCAGCCTGAAGCGCCTATCCATTTCGCCTGCGCACCAGAGCAGCGCATTGGCCGCCTGCTTCATATCCGTCACTACCGGCGCAAGCAAATGCGGGATTCCTTCGTACACCGAAAGCTCCAGCATCTTGGGGTCAATCAATATCATGCGCACTTGGGCTGGCGATGCCTTGTATACAAGGCTCAATATCATGGCGTTGATTGCCACGGATTTGCCAGAGCCGGTCGTGCCCGCGACCAGTATATGCGGCATCCTGGCGAGGTCGGCAACCACCGGGTGCCCGCTGATATCCTTGCCCAACGCGAGGGTTAGCGGCGATGTCATCTCGGCGTAGGCCTGGGAGCTCAGGATTTCCGAAAGCCGGACCACCTGACGCTCGGGATTGGGAATTTCAAGACCCATGCAGGCCTTGCCCGGAATGGTCTCCACCACGCGAATGCTCACCACAGACAACGCTCGCGCGAGGTCCTTCACTAGATTAACGATCTGGCTGCCTTTTACTCCGACCGCGGGCTCAATCTCGAAGCGCGTGATTACCGGGCCCGGATATGCCGCGATTACCTTCGCCTCCACGCCAAAATCCAGCAGTTTTTTCTCAATAAGTCGCGAGGTGAATTCCAGCGTGTCGGCAGACAACGCCTCAACTTCCTCGCCCGCCTTGTCGAGCAGGTGTAATGGCGGCAAGGGCGTGTCCGGCAGGTCTTCGAACAGCGGCACCTGCTTCTCGCGCTCGGCGCGCGAGGACTTCGGAATTTCTGCAACCGGCGGTTCGATGTGAAGCGGCTGGTGGTCCTCGAAGCGTCTCTTTTCCACTTCAACGAACACCTCGCGCCGGCTCAACGCCTCCTTGCCTACGCGCCTATCGCGCCAGTTGCGCAACGAATGGATAACGAACAAGTAGCCATCTTCAATTAAACCTCCCACACCCTCGAACAGCTTGATCCAGGAGAGCCCGCTAAATAGAGTAAGGCCTATGGCTATCAGCGTCAGCAGAATTAGGGTGCCTCCGATAAATCCCAAAGCAGTAACTGCAGCCTTGCTGATTATTCCACCCAGCATGCCTCCGGGTGCGAGAGGCAGCACCGCTTTAATGCTGTAGAAGCGCAATGCTTCCATTCCGCTGCTGGCAATGAGCAGAATGACAAACCCGCACGCGGCAACGACAAACGAGCGGCGATCACTGAGTCCCACACTGTCAATGCGTTTGTAACCCCACCAGGTGGCGAACAGAAGAAACACGACCCACCAATAAGCGGAGATTCCGAAGAGATAAAGCAGAATATCGGCAAGCCAAGCGCCAAAACGACCCCCCAAGTTGTGCACCTCGGTAACCTGGCTGAATTGTGACCAAGCGGGGTCAAGCTTGTCGTAGCTTGTCAGCACCAGCGCAACGTACAGCGCCGCGGCGACCAGTGCCAGCCACCATGATTCACGCAGTAGCGCCGCAATCTTGGGCGGCAGCGGTTTGCGCGCGTCCGATTTGGATCTGTTGTGGGGGGAAAGCATCCTTGCCTTGCAAACTCAACTTGCAGTTCCGATTATATCAAGTTGAACGCACGACGCAGGGTAATTTATGCCCGAGCATTGAACAATACTCCCTGCCCGAGTGGCAGCGCCGCCAGCTTGAAGGCCCGGTCTTTTTCAAACTCGATGATGATATCTAGGCGTTCGGCTTCAACCCGGCCCTGCTGGGGTCACACTTTCGAAGCGCTTGCGGTCTTTCCCGGCATCCCTTCGTTGACTATGATTCTTCTGGCTTCGAAACGTATATGGCCGGAGAGTGCGAGATCTTTCAATATGCGGCTTACCATCTCACGTGATGCACCGATCATGTCCGCAAGGTCTTGTTGCGAGAGTTTTTCGCCGACGATCAACTTGCCGTCCTCCGGTTTGGCCAATTCAAGCAGGGTTCTTGCTACCCTGCCGTAAACATCCATCAACGCCAGACTTTGGATTTTTCTATCGGCGCTGCGCAGCCTCTGAATCAGCCCCTGAATGATCTTGAACGCCATTTGCGGATTGTGGGCGAGACAGTTAACGAAATCCCCTTTTGAAATCGCATATAGTTGGGTCGGCTCCATGGCAACCACATCGGCCGAGCGGGGCTGTTGGTCCAGCAGCGCCATTTCTCCGAAAAATTCGCTTTTGCCCAAAATAGCCAGTATGACTTCTTTGCCACCGCCAGTGCTCAATACGACCTTCACCTTGCCGGAGGCGATGACATACAGCGCATCGGTCTTGTCACCCTCGTGCAAGATAATGGCGTGCTTGGCAAAATTTCTAGCCACAGCCACGCGCCCCATCGCTGTGAGCTCCTCTGCCTGCAAGCCCGAAAACAACGGAACATTTCCTAGTAGCTCATTTACAGATGTATTCATGACGTTAATCCGCTAAAGTTTAGACTAGCCTAGCATGTTCTAATGCTAATAGACAAAAACTATTCCGACATGCGCGCGCTTACTCCAGCTTGTTTCGCTGCCGCCCGGGTGAAGCACTGTAGCAAAATCGGCACGCACTGCGAAATGTTTTTGGTCGAGGCGGACCCCGAAGCCCGTGCTGGAAATAAACTGGTTTGTTATTTCACCGGGCAAAGCATGGTTGCGCCACACATCACCGTAGTCGTAAAAAAGGAGTAAACGCGTGTGCACGTCCGGCAGCTGCAACTGGCCGCTGAGGTCGGGCGAATAGGCTTCCACCGTTCCTTGGTAGCCCGCATCGTCGATTATTTCACGCTCGTGGAAACCGCGCACGCTGTTGAATCCCCCGATGCCATACTGCACACCGGGGACGAGTGCATCCCGGGTCAGCTGTCCGTTAAACGCCGCGCGGAATTGGAAATCATACGGCAATGTCTGAAGCCCGGCCAAGCCAAACCCGACGATGTGATAGGTATCGGTGGCGCCGGCGCGCGCCGCCTGGAAAGCCGCTTGGTTGCCACTGCCGCCTCCCGGTATATTCATCGAGTAACCGGCATTAAATGCGACCTCGGTAGTCGGTAGATGCCAGTTACCGAAATAGGTGACGCTCGCGGGGTGCACCGAAATGTTGGGAATCACTGAAATTGTCGTTCCGGACGTAATCACATTATTCTTGAACGCCTCGTAGTTCAATCCGTAGGATAATTTTTGCTCGTAAATTTCCCCGACTCTGGGCAGCAAATTATTATAGCGCAGCAAAACGATGGTGCCGCTACCGCTCACGTTAAACAGATTCTGAACCGTGCCGGAGTTAACATCGGAATACCCTGCGATGATATCGATGGAATCACCCAGCCGATAAAGCGGAACGTGGTAGCTGCCGCCGAAGATTTTTACGCTGTCTGCATGGTCGGGCGATGTCTGGCCCTGGAAAGTGAAAACATTATCCATATTGAAAAGATTTGAGATCTGGAAGCCGGCGCCCACGCGATAGGTGCCGGTCTGACTGTCCCCGGTGTTGTCGCCGTAGGCAAACACCTTCCACGGTTTTTCGTCTGTGACTTTAATGGTGGCATCAACGTCGCCAGGTTCCTTGCTGGATTTGAACAGCACCGCGGTTTGCTTTGACGGATTTTCATTCGCCACTCGAAGATCAGCAGCGATATCGCGCGCATTGGGCGCGGAACCTTGCTTTAGGTGGGGTAGGCTCCCGCGTACATTTTCATCGTCATGGTGCTCGTTGCCTTGTATGGTAATCAACCCGATGCGCGCTTCGATGACCTTGAGCCGTACCACGCCCTTGTTCACCACCTGCTCGGGGAGAATTACTTTTACCGCGCGGTAGCCTTTTTTCTCATAGGCATTCTGTAGCGCCTCTTGCGCCCGCTGTACATCGGTTATATCTTTTTGTTTGCCCGTATACCGCGAAACGATTTTTTCGACTTCGCTGGATTTCAGCAAGGTGTTGCCTTCGACGATAAAACGGGTGATATCAAAACGTGCTGGGGGCGGGGGTTTAGGTTCCTTCGCTGCGGCGCCAGTTGCTATCAAAGCCAATCCAAGGCAGGAATACATTATTATTCGTGCTTGCGCCACTAAGCCTCCTATCGCCCATGTTTCGTAGCGTAGTGATTATAAGACAATAAGCCCTAAAAAGGCATCACTTCTGACCGAAAGCGTCGCTCGACAGCGTTGGCTATTGCTGTTAAATTCGCGCAAATTGTATTGGCCGCTCGTGAACGCCGCTTCGCTCGAGAACCGGCGCATTCTCAGTCAATCCATTTTTGCCATGCAATTCGAACTAGAATTCACAATACATGATGACTTCCAAGCACTGCCGTTTATTGATTTTGGGATCCGGGCCGGCGGGATATACCGCTGCTGTTTACGCTGCGCGCGCCAACCTTAGACCCGTGTTGATTACCGGATTGGCGCAAGGGGGACAACTCATGACGACCACCGATGTCGACAACTGGCCGGCAGATCCAGCAGGCGTACAGGGCCCGGAATTGATGGAGCGCTTTCTAAAGCACGCGCGACGCTTCGAAACCGAAGTTATTTTCGATCATATTCATACCGTGAAGCTCGCCGAAAAACCGTTCAGGCTTGTCGGCGACGAAGGTAGCTACACGTGCGATGCGCTGATCATCGCCACCGGCGCGTCTGCCAAATACCTGGGCCTTGCGTCGGAACAAGCCTACATGGGCAGGGGCGTCTCAGGCTGCGCAACTTGCGACGGTTTTTTCTACAAGGGGCAGCACGTTGCGGTGGTCGGCGGAGGCAATACCGCCGTGGAAGAAGCGCTGTATTTGTCGAATATCGCTAAAAGAGTGACGGTTATTCACCGGCGCGATAAATTTCGCGCAGAAAAAATTCTGATTGATAAACTCATGGAAAAGGCCCGCAGCGGCAATGTGACGATCACCTGGAACCACGTGCTGGAGGAAGTGCTGGGGGACAACACCGGCGTGAACGGGGTGCGGGTTAAAAACGTCAAGAACGGCGCTATTACAAACCTTGATATTCGGGGCGTGTTTATCGCAATCGGACACACGCCTAACACCGAAATGTTCAAGGAGCAGCTGGAGATGGTGAATGGCTACATCGTTACCCGTGGCGGAAGTCAGGGCAATGCCATGGCAACCAGTGTTCCGGGAGTGTTTGCAGCCGGCGATGTACAGGATCACGTTTACCGCCAAGCCGTAACCAGTGCAGGTTCCGGCTGCATGGCAGCGCTCGATGCGGAAAAATATCTGGACGAACTTGCCTCATGAAAACCCGCAAACGCGTTCCGAGCAGCGCGCCGCCCTTGTCGGAAGAGGAAAAGAATTTGTTTCGACAGGCAGTGGAAGGCGTCAAGCCCTTACCTCACAGCGGACGCGTGCACGCGGCGGCAATTCCAGCGCCTCCTTTGCCCTTGCAAAGCCTGCGCGATGAACAAGCCGCGCTATCCGAATCACTCTCAGACTGGGTGCCACCTCACGATTTCCAGGACGAGGATTCTTTTCTGCGGCCTGGATTGTCGCGGCAAATTCTAAAACAATTGCGCCGGGGTCACTGGGCGGTACAGGACGAGCTGGATTTGCACGGGCACACCAGCGATGAGGCGCTGTCAAGTTTGGTTGCATTTCTGAAGAGAAGCAGAAAACGCGGTCTGCGCTGTGTGCGTGTCATTCATGGCAAGGGCTTGCGCTCGAAAAACCGCGAACCTGTTCTGAAATACAAGGTGCGTGCCTGGCTTTCGCAGCGCGAGGAAATTTTAGCGTACTGCGAAGCACGTCCAGTAGATGGCGGAAGCGGCGCAATGACCGTGTTGCTCAAGGCGTGAAGATCGAGCATGACGCGAAAAGGGACATATTTTCACCGCTGACCGCCAAATACCAAACTCGTCAAATGGCCGCCTCGCCGGTTTCGTTAGTGCGGATACGCACGACCTGCTCCACTGAAGTTACAAAAATTTTGCCGTCGCCGATTTTGCCGGTGCGCGCAGTTTTCACAATTGCTTCGATGGCCGCATCAACAAGTTTCTCCGGCACCACCACCTCGATTTTCACCTTCGGCAGAAAATCCACCACATATTCGGCGCCGCGATAAAGCTCAGTATGGCCTTTCTGTCTTCCGAATCCTTTCACTTCGGTGACGGTAAGCCCGCTTGCCCCGATTGCAGACAAGGCCTCGCGCACTTCATCAAGCTTGAAAGGTTTAATCACTGCTTCGATTTTTTTCATTGATATTCTCCAATTGCTAAGATGGGTGCTAAGTATAGTGCCAACAACACCATAAAAGAACGCCGCGACCACCCCAAAACGTATCAAATATCCCGGTACTTGGAAGTAATCGGATAGCGCCAGTCTTTGCCGAACCCGCGGTGGGTAATGCGAATGCCGACAGGAGATTGACGGCGCTTGTACTCACTGCCTTTAATAAGCCCCACCACCCGTTGCACGTCATTTGCGCTGAAGCCGCGGCGGATAATTTCCGCCGGGCTCAAATCCTGCTCCACATAGGCTTCCATGATGGCATCCAAAGTATCATAGGGCGGCAGGTTGTCTTGGTCTGTTTGATTGGGCTTAAGTTCGGCAGTAGGGGCGCGCTCCAGAACACGCGCTGGAATCACCTGGGAAACGCTGTTGCGATAGCGCGCAAGCCGGTACACCATAGTCTTGGCGATATCCTTTAGCACCGCGAACCCACCTGCCATATCGCCATAGAGCGTCGCGTAACCCGCCCCGATTTCGCTTTTATTGCCGGTGGTAAGTACAATCGCGCCAAATTTGTTGGAAAGTGCCATGAGCAAAGTGCCGCGAATACGCGCCTGTATATTTTCTTCGCTGGCGTCAATGGGCAGGCCGACAAACTCGGACGCTAATGCGCCGAGGAACTGGTCAAAAATCGATTTTATCGGAATCTCCTTATAGTGCACGCCCAGGTTTCGGGCAATGCTTCGCGAATCCTCCAAGCTTATTTCAGCGGTGTAGGGTGAAGGCATCATCACCGCGTGCACCTTGTCCGCTCCCAGAGCATCAGCCGCAATCGCGAGCGTCAATGCAGAATCCACGCCACCTGATATTCCTACCAGTGCGCCACAAAAATTGTTTTTCGTAACATAATCGCGCACCCCGAGGCATAGCGCTTGATATACGGTGGCCTCCAACGTCTGCGCCGGAGCCTTGTCACCTGGCTTGGGAGTTCGATTGTCGAGCGTTACCCAATATAACCCCTCGCGAAATGCCGGGAATTGGTGCGTGAGCTTACCTTGCTGATTCACCACGAATGAAGCACCGTCGAATACAAGCTCATCCTGCCCGCCGACCAAATTGACATAAATAACTGCCAAACCGGTTTCACGCACACGTTCCTCCACCACTTTGTAGCGCGTGGATTGCTTGTTCATGTGATAGGGCGAGGCATTTAGCACTAAAAGCACTTGTGCACCCGCGCGCTTGGCAAGTTGCGCTGCGTCTGGTTCCCAAATGTCGGCACAGATATTCATCGCGAAACGTACGTGCTCCAACTCAAACACACAGGCTTCGCTTCCCGGCATAAAATAGCGTTGTTCGTCGAACACGGTGTAATTCGGGAGTCGGAGTTTATGATAGGTTGCGATGATTTTTCCGTCCCTGATTACCGAGGCAGCGTTGTAGCGCTTTTCGCCCACTGCATGCGGGTGGCCCACGATTACGGCGATGCCGTGCACTTTTTCCACCAGTTCGTTCAACGCTTCCTGGGTTGCGCGATAAAAATCGTCGCGCAACAGCAGGTCTTCCGGCGGATAGCCGGAAAGGCTTAATTCAGGCGCCACCATGATGCTTGCTTTACCTGCCTTTGCTTGATCAGCGAAGCTCAAAATTTTCGCTGCGTTGCCGGAAAGATCACCGACTGTAGCGTTGAGTTGAGCAACTGCAATTCTCATTGCGCCAATATAACATTTTTCTCTTGCGCCACAGGAACCGAGCCGCCACAATATTTAACTAATCCAACCACGCTTGGTCCCCCCAACAATCAAAATGAAGCCAATGAGCTTAACATGAAATTTTTTGAAGAATGGTTGTGGCAATATTACGGCGCGCGTTTTTTTCTAATGTTCGATAACTATCACAGGGCTGCGGAAGCGCTGCATTTATCGCTCAATATCAATTCCCGGTTTCACCGCGGGTTAGTGAGCCTGGGCTTTATATATGCATCACTACAGCAGTATTCGGTAGCGGCACGCTATTTCGAGGATGCCCTGAGTATTAATCCTCAGGACGCCAAGGCCCTATTCAATCTTGGCTATGTTTAGGAAAAACAGCAGAACTACGGCCGCGCGATAGATATATTTCGGCAAGCCTTGGCTCTCGAGCCTACGATTGATCGCGCGTGGTTCGGCATGGGGTTAGCGTTTGTCGTATTGAAGCAGGACACCCAAGCGATCAATGCATTTCGTGAAGCGGCCAAATTACAACCGGTGAGCCCATATCCAAAATACGAAATGGGGATGGCGTACCACCGCCTTAACCAAACGGACAAGGTAGCGGATGTCATCCAACAGCTCAACGAATTCGACCCAAAAATGACAAAAAGCTCATTGACGACACCGGACTTTTACCCCCGGATGCATCCATCCGCTGAATTTGCTTGTCAAAGCAATTGTCATGAACGGTTTGCATAAAATCAGAATTCTTGACACGCTGCGTGAAATTCCGGCTCAAAGCTGGAATCAACTGGCAGGCGACGTCCCTGTTCTGTGCCACGAATATTTCAGCGCGTTGCACGAAACGGGGTGTGCGTGCCCACAAACCGGCTGGAACCCGCGTTTTATCACGCTCTGGCAAAACGACAGGCTGGCTGGCGCAATGCCGCTCTATTTGAAAACACATTCCTACGGTGAATATGTTTTCGATTGGACGTGGGCGGACGCTTACCGGCGCTCCGGCCATTGTTATTACCCCAAGCTGCTTTGCGCAGTGCCGTTCACACCGATTACTGGAAAACGCCTGTTAGCAAAAACTGTTGAGCAAAAATCGCTGATGCTGAATGCGGCCTTGAAGCTTGGGCGAGAATCAGGCGCATCCTCGCTGCACTGCCTGTTTCCGCAGGACGCGGATGCGCGGCATATGGAATCACTCGGCCTGCTGTTAAGGGAAGGGGTACAGTTTCACTGGCAAAATCCCGGTTACCGAAATTTTGACGAGTTTCTCGAAACACTCAATCACCGCAAAAGAAACAACATCCGGCTCGAGCGCCGCAAGTTGCGGGAAAGCGGAATCACCTGCGAGTGGCTGGAAGGATTCGCTATCGGCGCAGCCGACTGGAAATTTTTTACTACCTGCTATAACCGCACCTATCAGGAACACTTTTCCACGCCATATCTTAATTTGGAGTTTTTCATACGGCTGGGAGAAACAATACCGCAGCACTTGTTGTTGATTATTGCGCGGCGAGATGGTGAACGGCTGGCGGCCGCGCTCAATTTTCAAAGCCGCGAGCGCTTATATGGGCGCTATTGGGGAGCGCTGGAGTTTGTGCCGGGTCTGCATTTTGAAACCTGTTATTACCAATCGATCGAGTTCTGCATCGCGCGCGGTATACGCTTTTTTGAAGGCGGCGCGCAGGGCGAACACAAACTGGCGCGCGGTTTTCTGCCGGTAAAAACTTGGTCCGCTCATTGGCTGGCCCATCCGCAATTCGCCCAGGCAATTGAAAAATATTTGGACGAAGAAACGAGCGGTATCGCGCACTATATCGACGAGCTCACTGAGCATAGCCCGTTTAAGCGCTAGTTCCATCAGGCGAGCATATCCGCCCAAATATTCTGCGCCCATCCCCAGCCGTAGTTTCCCTCAAGCACGGAAGCTGCAGCAGACCGCCCACTGCTGCCCGCCACCACCAGCATGGTTTTCTTTTTCGGGTCATATTCGTGCACCGAAACCAGGTGCGCCGCTTCGCGATCAGAAATGAAGCTGTAGCAGGCATTATTCATCATCGGCCGCTCGTTGATCGGCTGGTCGCTAAGCAAAGCCACCACTGCGGCGGCGCATACTTTGGCCTGCTGGTTTGCCATATGCCCTGATTTTGGCATGGCCGGAGCAGCGAGAATGGCGTCTCCCAGTACGTGAATATTTTTGTGAACAGTAGATTCATAGGTCAAGAAATCGACGTCGCACCAGCGGTTGTTGGTCGTTATCAATCCAGCGCTTTGCGCAATAATGCCCGCGCGCTGCGGCGGCACGACATTGAGTACAGCTGCTTTAACGTTTTCAAATTCCAGCTTGGCGGTAAGCGTACCGACGTCTACGTCCACCAAAACGCTGTTAGGACGGTATTCAACTATACCTGAATACCGTTCCGCCCATGCCGCGGTAAACAGCTCCTTTTCAGACTGCACGTCTTCGTTGGCATCCAGAACCAGTACTTTTGAGCGTGGCTTGTGTGTCTTGAAATAATACGCCACTTGACACGCGCGCTCATACGGACCGGGCGGGCAGCGGTATGGGGACTCGGGAATGCACAGTGCGTATACTCCACCGTCGGGCATCGCCTCGAGTTGTTTTCTCAATGCAACGGTTTGCGCGCCCGCGTTCCAGGCGTGCAGCACCCGCTTCTGCGCGTCAGGGGAATTAAGCCCGGGTATCCGTTCATACATGAAATGAACGCCGGGAGCCACAATCACGCGGTCATAGCTCAGGTTGCCACCGTGCGCTAATTGCACAGTGCGCTTTCGCACATCTATCGAACGCGCTTCGTCATGTACCACCTGCGCCTGATGGCGGGCCAATCCCTCGTAGCCCACCGTAAGCTCTCGGATGGACTTGCTGCCACCGAGCACGAGGTTTGACAGTGGGCACGAAATAAATTCAGGGTCGCTTTCGACCAACGTCACATCGATATGGGACCCCCAAAGTTTAATATATTTTGCTGCGGTCGCCCCGGCATAACCGCCGCCGATCACAACCACATGTGGTGAGGCGCCCTTCCCAAAGCTTACCAAGCCCGGGAAAGTCGCTGCACTGAACGCGGCCGACGCGGAAGCCCATTTAATGAATTGACGTCTTGATAATGTCAAGGTTTTTCCTATTTCTGCGCCGCGAAATATTCGGCCATCAACTCGATCTGCTCATCGCTGTATCCTTTGGCAATTTGATGCATGACGGTGGACGGCCTTCGGCCGCGTTTGAAATCCTGCATTTGAAGCACGATATAGTCCCTATCGAGTCCGGCGAGCGGCGGGACTATGCCGACACTTTTGCCGTTGGTGCCGTGGCAGTTCGCGCAACCCGACGCGAGGTCACGCGGGTAATTTGAATCCGCTGCGGCCACTGCGGGCCTCGTTGCGCATATCGCGGCAAACATTACGGTTGCAGCACGGCGCAAGAGGTTTGAATTCACAACTGCTCCTGCTCGACCATTGCAAATTTGGCGCGCGGGGCTTGCTTAGGAGACGTACACAGGGACCGCGTCAGGGGAACCTATGGTGGAGATCGCGGACTAAACTACGCTTTCGGCCTGATCAACAAAGATCAATTGTATTTTTTCCTGTTCGTCAATATCGACTGTCACTTTGCCGCCGTTGCAGAGTTTGCCAAATAGAAGCTCATCGGCAAGCGCGCTGCGGATGACGTCCTGAATCAACCGAGCCATGGGCCGCGCGCCCATTATCGGATCGAAACCCCGTTTGGCTAGGTAATTCTTCAGCGCGTCGGTAAAGTGCGCATCGACTTTTTTCTCCTGCAACTGCTCTTCGAGCTGCATCAGGAATTTATCCACTACCCGTAGAATTACCTCATGGTCCAACGCGGCAAATGAGATGGTAGCATCCAGCCGATTCCTGAATTCCGGAGTAAACAGCCGTTTGATTTCCACCATCTCGTCGCCAGCGTGTTTGCTCGGAGTGAAGCCGATGGCAGTCTTGGATAGGGACTCCGCTCCGGCATTCGTGGTCATTATGATAATTACGTTCCGGAAATCCGCTTTGCGCCCGTTATTATCGGTGAGCGTGCCATGATCCATTACCTGCAAAAGTATATTGAAGATGTCGGGATGGGCTTTTTCGATTTCATCCAACAAGAGCACCGCATACGGATGCTTGGTAATTGCTTCAGTGAGTAAGCCGCCCTGGTCAAAACCCACATAACCCGGCGGCGCGCCGATCAGGCGCGAAACTGCGTGGCGTTCCATGTATTCGGACATATCAAAACGGATCAGCTCGACACCCATGATGTAGGCCAGCTGGCGCGCGACCTCGGTTTTCCCTACTCCGGTAGGGCCGGAGAACAGGAACGAACCGATCGGCTTTTGCGGATTACTAAGACCGCTCCGCGCCATCTTGATCGCGGCCGCGAGCGCGTCTATCGCCTGGTCCTGACCGAAAACCACCGCTTTCAAATCCCGATCGAGATTTCTGAGAGCGGTGCGGTCATCTGTGGAAACATTCTGCGGCGGGATGCGCGCGATTTTCGCGATGATCTCCTCAATTTCGTGTTTGGTAATGATCTTTTTTTGCTTGGATTTAGGTAGTATTTTCTGAGCCGCCCCCGCTTCGTCGATCACGTCTATTGCCTTGTCCGGCAAGTGGCGGTCGTTGATATAGCGCGCTGACAGCTCGGCGGCACTGCTGAGTGCAGCTGCGGTATATTTCACGCCGTGGTGCGATTCAAACCGCGACTTTAATCCACGCAGGATTGCCACGGTCTCGTCAATGCTCGGCTCCACCACATCTATTTTTTGGAAGCGGCGCGACAGCGCGTGATCCTTTTCGAAAACACCGCGGTATTCGTTATACGTAGTAGCTCCGATGCATTTCAACTGTCCCTGGTTCAGCGCGGGCTTAAGCAGGTTGGAAGCATCCAACGTCCCGCCTGAAGCGGCGCCCGCTCCAATCAGTGTATGAATTTCGTCTATGAATAGTATGGCATTTGGATTGTCAAGCAACTGCTTCAGAACCGCCTTGAGTCGCTGCTCGAAATCGCCGCGGTACTTGGTCCCGGCAAGCAGTGCGCCCATGTCCAACGCGTAAACCTGGCTGCGCTTCAGCACGTCGGGCACGTCGCCTTCGATGATGCGCCGGGACAAGCCTTCGGCAATCGCAGTTTTGCCCACACCTGCTTCACCAACCAGGAGCGGATTGTTTTTGCGACGCCGGCATAGCGTCTGCACCACGCGCTCGAGCTCGCGCTCGCGGCCGATCAAAGGATCAATTTTGCCGGCCAACGCCAGGGCGTTCAAATTCATTGTGTAATTTTCCAGTGCTCCGCCGGGGCCAGGTTCCTGCTCCGTCTCCACTTCGCTATCCGCCTTGTTCGCGGAGCTGCTCTGCGGAACTTTGGTGATACCATGAGAAATGTAGTTCACAACGTCAAGCCGGGTTACACCTTTTTGGTGCAGGAAATACACGGCATGCGAATCCTTTTCGCCGAAGATCGCCACCAGTACGTTGGCTCCGGTAACCTCCTTCTTGCCCGATGATTGCACGTGCAGAATGGCGCGCTGAATCACCCGCTGGAAGCCTAATGTCGGTTGAGTATCCACATCCCCGCTCACCTTTGGAGTATGCTCCATAACAAAATCGATAAGCAGTTTGCGCAGGTCCTCGATGTTGACCGCGCACGCCCGCAAAACTTCCGAGGCAGTGGGGTTGTCAAGCAAGGCTAACAGCAAATGTTCCACGGTGATGAACTCGTGTCGCTTCTGGCGCGCTTCCACGAACGCCATGTGAAGGCTGACCTCGAGCTCCTGAGCAATCATTTAATCTTTCTCCAATCTCATGTTTGTTCCATGACACACTGTAACGGATGCTGGTGCTGCTTGGCAAACGCTACCACTTGTTCGACTTTGGTTGCCGCAACGTCTTTGGGATACACACCACATACCCCCATCCCCTCCCTGTGTACTTTGAGCATTATTTGCGTGGCCTGTTCACGATTCATCGTAAATATCGTCTGTAATACTGCTACTACAAAATCCATAGGTGTGTAGTCATCGTTAAGTAGCAAAACCTTAAACATCGGGGGCGGCTTGAGTTTGCTCTTTTTGACCTCTAGTACAGTGTCTTCGCGTTGCCGGGTAGCCATTTCATACCTAGTCTAAAGCGCTATACATCATCTACTCAATAATAATGTATGCCGATTGCCCGCAATCTTTCAAGTGCATGGCAAAAATATTTTACCTAAACGCTTGACTTAGGCACTTGAATTAGCGTAAAAAGCAGATTCGGATGTTTGGCTTCAAGTTAGCTGCAGTACCGGTTTAACCGTTTGCGGTCTTGATTCTCAAACAGCGTTCGGGTTTGAGCCCGTTAATTTTTTTCAAGGAAGCAAAATGGCAACTGGTACAGTTAAGTGGTTTAATGATTCAAAAGGTTATGGGTTTATCACCCCTGATGATGGCAGCGAAGACTTATTTGCGCATTTCTCTGCAATCAACATGAATGGATTTAAGACCCTGAAAGAAGGGCAAAAAGTGTCCTTCGAAGTAACCCAAGGACCGAAGGGCAAGCAGGCATCGAACATTCAAACCATATCTTAAAAAATTTTTTGCCTCGGCTAGAATCGCACCGAGGCACACTCAGTTACAAAAGCCCGCCGATCGGCGGGCTTTTTTATTACCTGCAGTCTGCTTTTTATGGCTTAAGTTGCCATGCGCTCGACCAAGGCCTGGCCAAATCCTGAGCAGGAAACCTGAGTGGCGCCGGCCATGAGCCGTGCAAAATCGTAAGTTACAGTCTTAGCCTTGATGGTGTCTTCCATTGCATGAATGATGAGATCGGCAGCTTCGAACCATGTCATGTGCCGCAGCATCATTTCCGCTGAAAGTATCAGTGAGCCGGGGTTGACGTAATCCTTGCCAGCGTATTTGGGCGCAGTACCATGGGTGGCTTCGAACATAGCTACCGAATCACTCATGTTGGCGCCCGGCGCGATGCCGATACCGCCGACCTGAGCTGCTAATGCGTCGGAAATGTAATCGCCGTTCAGATTGAGGGTCGCAATGACATCGTAATCGTCGGGCCGGAGCAGTATTTGTTGCATAAAGGCATCGGCAATGACATCCTTGATCACGATGCCCGCGTTCTCGAGCTTCATCCAGGGACCGCCATCCAATTCGGTCGCGCGGAATTCGCGTTGTGCAAGTGCATAACCCCAATTCTTGAATGCGCCTTCCGTGTATTTCATGATGTTGCCCTTATGCACCAGAGTTACCGATTTGCGGTGATTGTCCACGGCATATTGAATCGCCTTGCGTACCAGTCGTTCCGTGCCTTCGCGCGACACCGGCTTGATGCCGATGCCCGAAGTTTCCGGGAAGCGGATTTTCGTCACCCCCATATCCTTGATCAGGAAATTAATCACTTTCTTCGCCTTCTCCGATTCCGATTCCCATTCGATGCCGGCGTAAATATCTTCAGAGTTCTCGCGGAAAATCACCATATTCGTTTTCTCGGGATGCAACAGCGGGCTCGGCACGCCCCTGAAGTATCGCACCGGACGCAGGCAGACATACAGATCCAGTTCTTGGCGCAACGCCACATTAATTGAACGGATACCGCCGCCTACTGGAGTGGTCAGCGGCCCCTTAATCGAAACCACGTATTTGCGGGCTGCGTCCAAAGTTTCATCGGGCAGCCAAATATCCCTTCCGTAGATCTGCGTGGATTTTTCACCGGCAAACGTCTCCATCCAAATGATTCTGCGTTTTCCGCCATAGGCCTTGTTCACCGCAGCATCCACCACCTTGCGCATGACGGGCGTAATGTCCACACCGATACCGTCGCCCTCAATGAACGGGATGATCGGACGGTCTGGGACGCTCAACGACTTGCCGCCAATGACCCGTATGGCCTCGCCATCCGACGGTACTTTTATGTGCTTATACATGTGATGCCCTTGTTGACAAAAAGCGGCTGTGTGTTGCCGACGGTCTTATGTCTTATATAATATACTACTTGTGGCGTGTTCGATCGTTCGTGGTGCCGATAATTTAGAGTGAACCTAGTATTTGGAAAATGGAGATCTTAAATAGCGAAAAAGTAAATTATGGGCCTGAGAATTCAACTGCCGGCGTCACAGCGCTGCGATCGAAGTCGAGCATGGGCAACACGGTACAGAAGAAAATGTCCACTGGCAAAATTTCGAGGCGGTCATAAAGATATGCCGATTATGCCGTGCACAAAAAAGTGGCTGTTTGACCGTGGTTAAAGGCCGCCATTGTTAATACATTATATTGATTAATAATATATTTGCATACGGTGTTGCAGTGCGCGCTATTGTTGTGCATTTTGACAGTTGCCATGTTATACTCAAGCCAATATCAGGAAACACTTGGCTTGGCGATTGACGGCATAACTTAGCGCGCATCTTATGCGCATCAGCAAGTCCAGGTTTGCCAGGTGCGGCCTCTGGTGACGCTGCGAAGTAAGATGACGGCGGGTTTGGCCTACCGGCCTTTAGTTTAATGACGGGGATTATTGTAATGACAGTCGGGTTGACAAAATAAGGATGCTACCGCAGGCACGACTGTTGCAGTCACAGCCGTCCACAACCGCAAATGCCAACCAATAAAATTACGTTAGGAAATCTTATGAGTAATGATCTGGAAATTGCCCGAATCAAAAAAGAATGGTCTGAGAATCCGCGCTGGAAAGGCGTGAAGCGCCCCTACACCGCGGAAGATGTAGAGCGGCTGCGTGGCACCGTTCATATCGAACACACGCTCGCCAGGCGAGGTGCGGAAAAATTATGGAAACTACTCAATGAACAGCCGTATGTAAACTCCCTCGGCGCACTTACCGGAAACCAGGCCATGCAGCAGGTAAAAGCAGGTCTGAAAGCCGTTTATTTGTCCGGGTGGCAAGTGGCGGCGGATGCCAACCTGGCGGGCCAGATGTATCCCGATCAATCTCTTTATCCCGTTGACAGCGTGCCCGCGGTGGTAAAGCACATCAATAATACGTTCACGCGCGCCGACCAGTTGCACCATGCCGAGGGAAAGGACCATATCGACTGGTACGTGCCGATAGTCGCGGACGCCGAAGCGGGTTTTGGAGGGGTACTTAACGCTTTCGAACTGATGAAATCCATGATCGAGGCAGGCGCTGCAGGCGTGCACTTTGAGGACCAGCTCGCCTCCGTCAAGAAATGCGGTCACATGGGCGGTAAAGTGTTAATTCCTACTCAAGAGGCGGTGCAAAAACTAGTTGCCGCGCGATTGGCCTCCGATATCCTCGGAGTACCTACTCTGCTGTTCGGGCGCACCGATGCCGAAGGAGCGAATTTGCTTACATCTGACGTTGACGAAAATGACAAACCCTTCCTCACCGGGGAACGTACCTCCGAAGGCTTTTACCGCGTGAAAAACGGGCTGGAACAGGCGGTATCACGGGGTGTCGCGTATGCGCCCTATGCCGACTTGCTATGGTGTGAAACCGGCGTTCCGGATTTGGAGTTTGCAAAGAAATTCGCAGATGCCATACACAAACAGTTTCCGAACAAACTGCTGGCTTATAACTGCTCACCATCGTTTAACTGGAAAAAGCATCTGGACGACGCAGTGATCGCCCGTTTTCAGCGCGAACTCGGCGCCATGGGATACAAGTTCCAGTTCATCACCCTTGCGGGGTTTCATGCTCTGAACTACAGCATGTTCGAACTGGCGCACGGCTATATGCAGCGCGGCATGGCGGCGTTTGTTGAGTTCCAGCAGAAGGAGTTCGCGGCCGCCGAAAAGGGCTTTACAGCTGTAAAGCATCAGCGTGAGGTCGGCACCGGTTATTTCGATCAGGTTACGCAGGTAATCCATAGCGGCGAATCATCGGTTACCGCTCTTACCGGGTCAACCGAAGAAGCGCATTTCGGAGGCTAGCTTTAAAGCAAGCAGTAGCATCCGCCCGTGAGTCCGACGAAGGGCTTCGCGATTTTCGTGCCATACACGGCGCATTTGGAGTTTGTAAAATTAAAACGTAAAGGAGAATATCAATGGGCCATACTCATGCCCAGGGCGAAGGCATAGCCGTTCTAGGCGAAGTCACTCCTGAATTTGCACAAATCCTTACGCCTCAAGCATTAAATTTTTTGGTTAAGCTGGTGCGCAAGTTTGAAGGCCGGCGCCGTGAATTGATGCAGGCGCGCCAGGCACGCCAAGCGGAATTCGACGCAGGCAGACGCCCCGATTTTTTGCCGCAGACCCGCCAGATTCGAGAAGAACGCTGGAGCGTCGCACCAGCGCCGCATGATCTGCTTGACCGCCGCGTAGAAATCACCGGACCGGTCGAGCGCAAAATGATCATCAATGCTCTGAATTCCGGCGCCAATGTTTTCATGGCTGACTTCGAGGACGCTTGCAGCCCCACTTGGGAAAACATGATTCAGGGACAAATCAACCTGCGAGATGCGGTACGCGGCACCATCAGTTACGCCTCAACTGGCGGAAAGCGCTATACGCTCGACAAACGGACCGCGACGCTTATGGTAAGGCCGCGCGGATGGCATCTTCCTGAAAAGCATGTGCAGGTCGATGGTGAACCGGTTTCCGGCGCAATTTTTGATTTCGCGCTTTACTTTTTTCACAACATTAAAGAGCTGCTTAATAGGAACACCGGCGCATACTTTTATTTGCCGAAAATCGAAAGTCACTTGGAAGCACGGTTGTGGAACGACATTTTTAACCTGACGCAGGACGAGTTTGAGATTCCTCGCGGCACCATCCGAGCCACGGTATTGATTGAAACCGTTCTTGCCGCCTTCGAGATGGAGGAAATTCTCTACGAACTGCGGGAGCACTCAGCCGGGCTCAACGCCGGGCGGTGGGATTATATTTTCAGCTGCATCAAAAAATTCCGCAATGATCCGGATTTCATTCTTGCGGACCGAAGTCATGTCACCATGACCAGCCCGTTCATGCGCGCATATGCGTTGCTGCTGATCAAGACGTGCCATAGGCGTGGAGCTCACGCCATGGGCGGCATGGCAGCACAAATTCCAATCAAGGGCGATGCCGCGGCCAACCAAGCCGCGCTGGCAAAAGTACGTACGGACAAGGACCGCGAAGCCACAGATGGGTACGACGGCACCTGGGTTGCGCATCCCAAGCTGGTTACGGTTGCGAAAGCATCGTTTGATGCGGTGATGCCGAAGCCCAATCAGATTGACAAGCAACGCGATGATATTCGCGTCAAGGCTGCAGATCTTCTTGCTTTTGGACCGGAGAAACCGATCACGGAGCTCGGCTTGCGCATGAACATCAGTGTAGGCCTGCAGTATTTAGGTTCCTGGCTCGCTGGGGTCGGGTGCGTGCCGATCTACAATCTCATGGAAGACGCCGCCACTGCTGAAATCGCACGCTCACAGATCTGGCAGTGGATCAGGAGTCCGAAAGGCGTGCTCGAAGATGGTCGCAAGGTCACGAAGGAACTGTTCCGGGAGCTTTTACCGCAGGAACTCGCGAAAATCCGCGACGAACTCGGGGATAAGCAATTTCGCGAGGTTGGGCGCTATGAAGAAGCCGCCAGGATTTTCGATGAAATTACTACTAATAACGAATTTGTGGAGTTTTTCACCCTGCCGGGATACGCGCGTCTCAAATAAGCGACATGAAGAAAAAACGGCACTGTCAACGCAATGCAGGATTGTACGTTATTATCCAGCGGCACATTTGTGCCTGTAAATAATCTATACAACTGGAAGGAAATACCATGAGTAAATTGCTGTCTAGTTTGGTTGCCGCTATTTTCGCTGCGGTAACCCTTTCCGCCTTTGCCGCAGAGCCTGCCGCTCCGGGTGCAACTGAAAAGACCGAAGCTGCACAACCCGGCAAAATGGAAAAGAAAACTGAAAAGAAAGCTGAAAAGAAAAAAGAAGGTAAAAAAACCGCCAAGAAGAAAAAGTCTAAGCCAGAAGAAAATAAATCCTGAGCCTAGTCTGTCAGTACCAAAAGGCAGGACAAACGTCCTGCCTTTTTTATTTGCAATTTCCGGTCATCTTTTGAGTTGCTTGCAGAAAAGCTAAAATTGGTCTTCGATCATGGAAAACGGCATGATTTGGAAACCGAATGTCACAGTGGCTGCTGTTGCTGAACGCGACGGCCAATTTTTGCTGGTCGAGGAGCATACGGATGAGGGCACGGTATTAAACCAGCCTGCCGGTCATCTCGAAGCGGATGAAACTTTGCTTGAGGCCGTAATGCGCGAAACCCTGGAAGAAACCGCTTATCATTTTCAACCCGAGTTCCTGCTCGGCATTTACCGCTGGCAAAAGCCGGGCAGTAATGTCGCCTACCTGCGATTTGCTTTTACCGGGCACACCTCAGGCTTCGACGCGCAACGCAAGCTGGATCAAGGCATAATTCGCGCCGCCTGGATGACCGAAGCAGACATCCGTAAACAAGCGCATCGCCATCGCAGTCCGCTGGTGTTGCGCTGCGTGCAGGATTACCTTGCAGGTACGCGGTACCCGCTGGATATCCTCGTCCATTACCATTAATCCTATGCGCCGAAACTTTTCCTACGAGCCTCCTTTTGTTGCCTGTCGCTGCACGCCGAAGAGATGAAGCTCTGTTGCAAGGACGAGTGCGCAGTGCAAGCAATCGTAACTTTCAGCGGGCAGTAACTTGTAGACGTGACCGCGATTTTCGAACAGATAAATGACGCCGCGTTTGAAGGCGAAGCCAAATCTCGCGCTGAACACGCGCGCCCTACGTCGGAGAGGAAAGCTCGGATTTTCGCGACGACGGCGGTGCCGATCGCGAGAGTCGCATGGGGTCACTGGACCAATCGCTCAACGCCAAAGGCTGCCGGAATGTGCTGAAACGTCGCGGTTTGCCGAAAATCCATCGCGCAATGTCCCGGGTAGTGCGCGGCGCGACCAAGCCACGCTGGGCCGCGTGCATTTCTGAATTCCGCACTCGTCAGGAATTCGCGGTTGACTTGTTCTATTTTGGTCATATCCATCCCGCCGTCATGTTTCCGCTCGACGACCGGTTGAAGAGTGCCAACCACTATGTCTAAACAGCGCGTTATCGTCGGCATGTCTGGCGGAGTGGACTCGTCAGTGGCGGCCTTGCTGCTGCAGCAGCAAGGCTTCGACGTGCGCGGGCTTTTTATGAAAAACTGGGAAGACGACGATACGGAGGAATACTGTTCATCCAGACAGGATTTAATTGACGCGGTTGCGGTCGCGGACCGCATCGGCATCGATATCGAGACTGTCAATTTCTCCGCTGAGTACAAGGAGCGCGTATTTAGCGATTTTCTGAACGAATACCGCGCTGGTCGCACGCCGAACCCGGATGTGCTGTGCAACGCTGAAATTAAATTCAAGGCATTCCTCGACCATGCCTTGGGCCTGGGCGCAGACTATATCGCCACCGGGCATTATGCCCAGATTCGCGAAGCCGACGGCATGTTCCAGCTGCTAAAAGCCGAAGACGGCACCAAGGACCAAAGTTATTTTCTGTACCGCCTGAATCAGGCCCAGCTCTCGAGAACACTTTATCCGCTCGGCAATTTGTACAAGCGCGAAGTCCGCGAAATCGCAAGACAACGGGGATTGCCCGTTCACGACAAAAAAGACAGCACCGGTATCTGCTTTATCGGCGAGCGTCCGTTCCGCGAATTCTTGAGTCGCTATCTGCCGAGAAATCCCGGCGCTATGGAAACTCCGGACGGCGACATAGTAGGCGAGCATATAGGTCTTATGTATTACACCATAGGCCAGCGCCAAGGATTGGGCATAGGCGGCAAAGGCGAGGCGTGGTATGTCGCCGCCAAAGACATGGCGCGCAATGTACTCGTGGTAGTGCAAGGTCACGATCACCCCGCATTATTCCGCCAGAAACTTACTGGTGTCCGTCTGAGCTGGGTGAGTGGGCGCCTGCCGCATTGTAACTGGGTGTATTGCGCGAAAACCCGCTATCGGCAAGCCGACGCCGCATGCTGCATATCGCAGGTCAATGAATATACCTGCCACGTCGAGTTCGCCGAACCACAATGGGCAGTCACGCCCGGACAGTCGGTGGTGATCTATGAAAGCAACGTTTGCCTCGGCGGCGGAATTATCAGTGCCTGAGCCCTTATGCGGCCGGCGGTACCGTATCTTTGAACGACGCCCTCTGCATGACTTTGGCGTAAAGCTTGTCGAGATTTGGCCAAGATGCTCGCCAATCTATTTCAGGCAAACGCAAATTGAGGAACCCTAACGCACAGCCTACCGCAATGTCGGATAAGTTATAGATCTCCCCCGAACACCAGTTCTTTTCACCGAGGTCGATTGACGCCGCCTTCAATCCGCCCGCGATTTTGCCGCGCTGACGCGTAATCCAATCCTTGCTTTGCAGCTTCGCGGGACGTCTTGTTTCGATAACAATTGCCGCGGCTGCTTCCGCTATGCCATCTGCCAATGCTTCCCAGCGCTTGACCAAGGTGCGTTCGCGGCTTGCTTCGGGAATCAGGCGTCCCAAGGGAGTAAGGGTATCCAGGTATTCGACGATTACTCTCGAGTCAAACAGGCTGGTGCCATCGTCCAGAAGCAGTACCGGGACCTTGCCGAGCGGATTATATTCCGGCACCTTCGTGTCCTCACTCCAGGGAATGTCAACCTGCATCTCGTAATCAATGCGTTTTTCGGCAAGCACCACGCGCGCTTTGCGCACAAAAGGACTCGTCAGCGACCCGATCAATTTCATGGGATTTCCGGCAAAAATAATCGTGTGTTTATTATAACATTTCCGCCCCACGGGATACGCCGTCGCGGCCTCGGTGAAAATCGAATTACTGAAGCGTTTACCGTGGTTTCCTGATTACGTCGGAGACGAGCAGGCGAAGTTGCGGAATTACCTTCTTCTCAAACCACGGGTTGTTTTTGAGCCAGCCGCGATTGCGCGGACTGGGATGCGGAAGTGGCAGAAATTCTGGTAAATATTCCCGGTAACCGCGCACCGTCTCAGTGACCGTGGGTTTCGCCCTCGTACCGAGGTAATAGGCCTGTGCGTAATTTCCAACCAATAAAGTAAGGCTTATGTTCGGCAACGACGAGCGCAGTCTAGGATGCCAAAGCGGCGCGCATTCGGGGCGCGGCGGCAAATCGCCGTTCTCCCCGGTGCCTGGATAACAAAAGCCCGCGGGGATGATGGCGATGTGGCGCGCGTCGTAGAATTCATCGCGCCCAAGCTCAAGCCATTCGCGCAAGCGGTCGCCCGATGGATCATTCCATGGAATTCCGGTTTCATGGACTCTGCGCCCCGGCGCCTGTCCCACGATCATCAGGGTGGCGGTCGCTGCGGCGCGCAGAATCGGTTTCGGCGGATTGGGCAGATGTGCTTTGCACACCTTGCAGGCGCGGACTTCCCGCAGCAGTCGCGTAAATTTCGTTGCAGTCGGTTCAGGCGTCCGCATACGTTACCTGTGATAAAATGCGCTCGTTAGCTAAAGGCATAAAATGAAACCTTTGACCGCGCTCTCCCCGCTTGACGGGCGCTACCATAATAAAGTCGAAGCCTTACGCAAGTATTTCAGCGAGTATGCACTTATCCGCTACCGCATCCAGGTCGAAATCGAATGGCTGAAAGCGTTGAGCCGCGAGCCGACGATTGCCGAAGTCCCGCAGTTTTCCGATGACACACTGACGCAGCTCGATTCGCTGGCAGCCGACTTTTCCGAAGCCGACGCCGAGGCTGTAAAAACGGTTGAGTCGCGTATCAACCATGATATCAAAGCCGTCGAGTATTGGCTGCGGGAGCGTTTCTCGGGCAACCCGGAAATCGCCAAGATTTCCGAATTTATCCATTTTGCCTGCACTTCGGAAGACATCAACAATATTTCCTACGCTCTGATGCTGAAAAACGCCCGCCAAAAGGTGATGCTGCCCGCTGTAAAAGAAATCATCGATATGCTCACCGAGTTTGCGCACCGGCTCGCGGCCACGCCCATGCTCGCTCATACGCACGGTCAGCCCGCATCCTCCACGACCCTAGGTAAAGAGTTCGCCAATGTCGCATACCGCCTGCGCCGGGCTGCTCAGCGCATCGCCGCCGTCGCAATTCTCGGAAAAATCAACGGCGCGGTAGGTAACTACAACGCGCACCTGGCGGCTTACCCCGATTTCGACTGGGAAAAATTTGCGCAAGCTTTCATCAAGCATTTCGGGCTCGAATTCAATCCCTATACCATCCAAATCGAGCCGCACGATTACATGGCCGAACTATTCGACGCATTCGCCGCAGCCAACAACATTCTTTTGGACCTCGACCGCGATATGTGGGGCTACATCGCATTGGGGTATTTCAGGCAAAGAGCGGATGAAAAGGAGGTGGGATCCTCGACCATGCCGCACAAGGTGAATCCAATCGATTTCGAAAACTCGGAGGGCAATCTCGGACTCGCCAATGCGCTCCTCCGGCATTTGAGTGACAAGCTTCCGGTATCGCGCTGGCAGCGCGACCTCACCGACTCTACGGTACTGCGCAACATTGGGGTGGCGTTGGGCTACACCTTGCTCGGCTGCGATTCCTGCCTCAAGGGCTTGCGCAAACTGGAAGCCAATCCGCAACGCCTTATGCAGGATTTGGAGCGAAATTGGGAGGTGCTTGCGGAGCCTATCCAGACGGTGATGCGTCGCTATGGTGTGGCCAATTCTTACGAACAACTTAAACAGCTAACGCGCGGAAAGAACGGGATCACGCGCGAAACATTGCACAGGTTCATTAGCAGCCTTGCGATTCCGGCAAACGAAAAAACCCGGTTACTGCAAATGACGCCTTGGGACTATGTCGGTAAAGCCGCCGAACTCGCAAAGAGAATTTAGCAAGGCTCAGCGCGCCCGGGCCAGGCCGCGAAAATATTCGATAATGCCCGGCAGAATAGAAACAAAAATGATCAGCATAATAAACGCCGTTAGATTCTGCCTCACCACCGGAACATTACCAAAGTAGTACCCCCCAAATACGAAAAAGCTGATCCAGAATACACTGCCGCCCAAGCTGTACAACAGAAAGCGGGTATAGCGCATGCGACCGATCCCGGCAACAAACGGCGCAAAAGTGCGAACGATGGGAATGAAGCGCGCTATCAGGATGGTCTTGCCGCCGTGCCTTTCATAAAAGACCCGGGTTTTATCAAGATACGCACGGTTGAAAAAATGCGATTGGTCTTTGCGGAACACCCTGGGGCCGAGAAAGCGACCAATCCAGTAATTCGTATTGTCTCCTAAAAACGCTGCCGCCATAAGCAGCGCCGCCACTCCGTGGACATTGAGCGCATTCGTCGCTGTCAATGTCCCGGTTACGAAAAGCAATGAGTCCCCCGGAAGAAATGGAGTCACTACCAAGCCGGTTTCACAGAATATAATCAGGAACAGAATCGGATAAAACCAGTCTCCATAGTTTTGCAATAGCGTCAGCAGATGCTGATCAAGATGGGCCAACAGGTCGAAAAGGCTTGCGATGACTTCCACGTCGGGCGCGCCGTTACAGGGTTCCCACCGCAGCCTTCTTTTCCGGCTTGATGAAATCCTCACGCGTCGCGCCGAGCCACATCACAATCGGACTCGCAACCAACACCGAGGAATAAATGCCGAACAGAATCCCAATGGTAAGCGCCAGCGCAAAATAATGCAGCGCTTCACCGCCGAAAAACAACATTGAGGTCACCATCAATTGGGTGCAACCATGGGTGATGATGGTGCGCGACATGGTACGGGTAATTGCATTATTGATAATTTCCCGCGTGCTGGCCCGGCGCATCTTGCGGAAGTTTTCGCGTATCCGGTCGAACACGACCACCGATTCATTCACTGAATAACCGAGAATTGCCAGCACGGCTGCCAGCACCGAAAGCGAAAACTCCCATTGAAAGAATGAGAAGAAGCCCAAGATGATGACCACATCATGCAGGTTGGCAATGATCGCCGCAAGGCCAAACTTCCACTCGAAGCGCAGCCACAGGTACAACACGATGCCGATCGAAACCAAAAGCAGCGCCAATGAGCCGTTGTCCACCAACTCCTTGCCTACCTCAGGCCCCACATATTCGACGCGCCGCATCTGCACAGTTTTGTCGTCCTGGCGCAGTGCGTCCAGCACCTTCTCGCTCAATTTGGCGCTGGTTAATCCGGCCTTGGCGGGCAGCCTGATCAATACATCCTGCGCCGTGCCGAAATTCTGCACGCTGGCGTCGCTAAAACCGTGCTTAGCAAGAGTATCGCGGATTTGGTGGGTCTCTGCCGCTTGCATGTAATGCATCTCCATCACCGTACCGCCCGTAAAGTCTACTCCGAAGTTCAAGCCCTTGGTGGAAAGAAAAACCACCGCCAGGATGAACGTGATGATGGAAATCACGTTGAACACCAGCGCGTGGCGCATGAACGGAATGTCGTGTTTAATCCTGAAAAATTCCACGGTTTTATCCTATTTCAGGTTTTGGCTTTAGCCAATGGATGCCATACTTGGCCAATGGAAAGTTTTTCAAGCTTGCGGCGCCGGCCGTAAATCAGGTTAACCATGCTGCGCGAGACCACCACCGCACTGAACATCGACGTCAGTATCCCGAGGCACAGCACCACGGCAAAGCCGCGCACGGGTCCCGAACCAAACATAAACAAAGCAATGCCCGCGATCAGCGTGGTGATGTTGGAGTCGAGTATGGTGCCGAATGCCCGGTCATAACCAGCAGCAATAGCCGCGTGCGGCGTGGTTCCATTGCGCAGCTCTTCGCGGATCCGTTCGTTGATCAGCACGTTGGCATCAATCGCCATGCCCACGGTGAGCGCGATACCGGCCATGCCTGGAAGGGTAAGTGTCGCTTGCAGCATGGAAAGCAGTCCTACAAGAAACAAAACGTTAATCGCCAGCGCTACCACCGATATCAAACCGAACAACTGATAATAGACAATCATGAATATGGCGATCGCGGAAAAACCGATCCATGTTGAATGAAAGCCGCGCCTGATATTATCCGCACCGAGACTCGGCCCGACGGTGCGTTCCTCGATGATCTCCATAGGCGCGGCCAAGGCGCCGGCGCGCAACAGCAAGGCGATATCGCGCGCTTCTTCCACGCTCATGCGTCCACCGCTGATTTGTACCCTGCCTCCTCCGATTTCCGTACGGATCACAGGTGCGGTCACTACTTCCCCTTTGCCTCTGTCAATGAGGATGATCGCCATGCGTTTGCCGACGTTATCGCGAGTAATCTGCTGGAAAATACGTGCGCCGGTCCCGTCAAGCGTGATATGCACCGCGGGTTCTCCGGTCTGCCCGTCGTAGCCCGGCCGGGCGTCGCTGATGCGCTCGCCCGTCAGGACTACATTCTTCTTTACCAACAGCGGAACCCCGGCCCTGTCCTTAAATAACTCGTCGCCCAACGGTATTTGTCCCTGTTCCGCGGCTTGCAGCGAACCCGGATCTGAATGTTCCTCATCCACCATATGCACTTCCAGAGCTGCAGTGCGCCCGAGAATGTCCTTTGCTTTTGCGGTATCCTGCACTCCGGGTAGTTGCACCACCACGCGGTCTGTGCCTTGCTGCTGAATTACCGGCTCGGCCACTCCGAGTTCATTTACGCGGTTGCGCAGCGTGGTGATATTCTGCAACAGCGAGTATTCCTTGATTCGCGTCGTCGCCTGAGGCGTGAGTGTGGCGAGAAGCTTCGGTTCTCCGTCGTTGACTTCCTTTAGCGCCAGCTCGGGATAGTTTTTGCCAAGCTCGTCCATGCCCTGGGTGCGGGCTTCGTCGTTCCTGAATTTGATGGTAAGAACCTGCCCTTCCCGATTAACGCCGGTATAGGCAATTCTCTTGTCGCGCAGGCCGGTACGGATGTCATTCCCATAGCGTTCTACCGTGTTATCCAGCGCGGTCTTCATGTCGACCTCAAGCAGGAAATACACGCCGCCGCGTAGATCCAAACCCAGGTACATGGGGAGTGCGCCGATGTCGGACAGCCAACGCGGAGAGCTCGACAGAAGGTTGAGCGCAACGACGTAATCGTCGCCCAACTTCGATTGCAGCAGGTCCTTCGCTTTGAGCTGCGTATCAGTGTCAGAAAAGCGCACTTTAACGGTGTTGACGTCGAGGAAGGCGCCTTGCGAAGGGACATTGGCTTTGGCAAGCAGGCTTTCGACCCGCTGCAACAATGCGCTGTCCACTTTCAGCTCGGAACGGGCCGGCAAAATTTGCACCGCGGGAACGTCGCCGAACAAATTAGGCAGCGCGTAAATAAACCCCAGCAGCAACGCGACGCCGACAAGAATGTATTTCCAGAGGGGGTAGCGATTCATGTCACATCAGTGAACGGTCAAACGCTGGCGGCATGGTGCGGTTTATTCAAGCCCGATCTCCGCGCCAGCTACTTTTCATTTTTTATGGTGCCCTTCGGGAGCAAGGTTTGAATCGCCGTTTTCTGCACCTGAATTTCCACGTTGTCGCATATTTCCAGCGTTACATAGTTGCCGCCGACTTTGGTGATCCTGCCCAGCACTCCGCCGCCGGTTACGACTTCGTCGCCCTTTTGCAGCGCCTCTGTCATTGTCTTGTGCTCCTTGGCACGCTTCATTTGAGGACGTATCATTAAAAAATACAAGAGTACAAACAATAACAGCAGGGGCATCAATCCGACCCAGTCCATCCCTTGTTGCCCTGGTCCGGTAGTCTGTGCAAAAACGTCTTTCATCAGCACGTTCGCGCTCCGGTTTCAAATAAAGCCGTTATTTTAGCACGCTGATGCGCATCTGCTGGAACTCCTCCACAAACTCGACAAAGCGGCCGGCCGAGATTGCGCGTCGCAACCCGCGCATTAATTCCAGGTAATAATACAGGTTGTGGACGGTATTTAAGCGTGCACCGAGAATTTCATTTGCCCGCTGCAAGTAATGCAGATAGGCACGGGTAAAGTTCTTGCAGGTATAACAGGCGCATTGCTCGTCAAAAGGTCGCATATCGTCGCGATATTGGGCATTCTTCAGCTTTATCGTTCCGTTCCGGGTAAAAATCCAGCCGTTCCGGGCATTGCGTGTGGGTAAAACGCAGTCAAACATATCAATCCCCTGCGCTACCGCGCCTACGATATCTTCCGGCGTACCCACTCCCATCAGATAACGCGGCGTCTCAATAGGCAGTTGCGGAGCGATGTGCCTGAGAATGCGCTGCATGTCGCGCTTCGGCTCGCCCACCGACAATCCTCCAATGGCGTAGCCGTCAAATCCGATATCAACCAAAGCGCGCAGCGATTGCTCGCGCAAACGTTCATACATGCCGCCTTGCACAATGCCAAATAATGCAGTGCTGCCGCTTTCATAGGCGCGCTTCGAGCGTTCCGCCCAGCGCAGCGAAAGCTGCATTGATGTCCGCGCCTGCTCTTCATCCGCCGGGTAAGGCGTGCATTCATCAAACACCATTGCAATATCCGCATTCAGCACGCGCTGGATTCGCATCGATTCTTCCGGCGACAGAAAGCAGCGGTCGCCATTGATCGGCGACCGGAATTGCACCCCCTGCTCTCTGACTCTGCGCAGCTTGCCCAGGCTGAAAACCTGATATCCACCGGAATCAGTGAGCAGCGGCCCGTCCCACGCCATGAAGCGGTGCAGGCCGCCATGCTTTTCGATGACCTCCAATCCCGGTCGCAGCCACAAATGAAAGGTGTTGCCAAGCACGATCTCGGCGCCGATTTGCTTGAGCTCAACCGGGCTCACGGCTTTTACTGTACCGTAAGTGCCAACCGGAATAAATGCCGGGGTCGCGACGGCGCCGTGTTCAAGGTTCAGGGTTCCACAACGCGCTTTACCCGAGGTATGACGAACCACGAAGTCCATTCACGCTTCTTTCACGATTGGCGCTCGATCAACATCGCATCGCCGTAACTGAAAAACCGGTAGCGGTTTTCCACGGCGTGTCGGTAAGCGCGGCGTATGTTTTCTACTCCGCCAAAGGCCGACACGAGCATAAGTAACGTGGAGCGCGGCAGATGAAAATTCGTAAGGAGCCGTTGCACGACTTTAAACCGGTAGCCGGGAGTGATAAAAATATCCGTCTCGCCGCAACTCGCCTGCAATTTTTGGCTTACAGCCGCCGCTTCCAGCGCGCGCAAGCTAGTGCTGCCCACGGCCACGACGCGTCCGCCTTCGCGTTGCGCCGTTTCGATTATGGAAACGGTCGCAGCGGAAATGTCGTACCACTCATTGTGCATTCTATGCTCGCTGATATCATCCACGCATACCGGCTTGAAGGTCCCTGCGCCCACATGCAAAGTCACAAAGACAATTTTCACCCCACGCTCGCGCAAATGGTCGAGCATGGCCGCGTCAAAATGCAGGCCCGCAGTAGGCGCTGCCACCGCGCCCGGTTCGCGCGCATAAACCGTCTGATAACGCGCTTCGTCAAGCGCCGAAGCGGGCCGCGAAATGTATGGGGGCAGCGGCATTACGCCGATGCGCTCCAGTAGTTCCGCAACCGTGATGTCGCTGCTGAAACGCAGCGTGTAGAAGTCCCCTTGACGCAGTTCCACGATTGCTTCGAAATGATTTGCGAGAAACAACTTCGAACCCGGCCGCGGCGCGTGACTGGCGCGCACCTGCGCCAGCGCATGATGGTTGTCCAGAACCCGTTCCACAAGCAGCTCCACTTTGCCACCGCTTTCTTTATTCGCGAACATGCGGGCTTTAATAACGCGGGTATCATTCAATACCAACACATCATTGGGTTTGAGAAATTGCGGCAGGTCCATAAACCGAGAGTCGTGCAATTTACCGCTTGCGCCGTCAAGCCAAAGCAGTCGGCTGGCACTGCGCGGCTCGGCAGGAAACTGCGCAATGAGTTCCTGTGGCAAATGATAATCAAAATCGCTGGTTCGCATATCGCAATCTTGCTGCAAAAATGCCTTTTAGAGGATAATTCTTTGACTTTTGAGAATCGCTGGACAACAAGCTCCCCAGCCGGGATGGCGGAATCGGTAGACGCACGGGACTCAAAATCCCGCGGCCGTGAGGTCATGCGAGTTCGACTCTCGCTCCCGGCACCAATAAAAAAAGCGGCTACGAAGCCGCTTTTTCAAATTTCAGTGCGATTTCAAGCCCGCTGCATCGGGATTTCTTGGCGTCGGTCAAGAATACGGTTGCACTGGTCCACGTAAATCAGTTCGGGACGGTATTTTTGCAATTCCAATTCCGAGTAAACAGCATAAGTCGCGATGATCAAAAGATCATCCGGTTTTGCTTTGTGCGCCGCTGCCCCATTGACTGAAACAATTCCCGAATCGCGTTCGGCCGGGATGGCGTACGTGGTAAAACGTTCGCCGTTGGTTATATTGTAGATGTCTATTTGCTGGAACTCGCGAATGTCCGCCGCATCCATTAGCCTCCGATCAATCGCGCAGGAACCTTCATAATGCAACTCGGCATGCGTGACGCGCACGCGGTGCAATTTCGACTTGAGCATCGTCCTCTGCATTTCAGCGCCCTCCCCGAATTTGGTCAGTATAGTCTAGCCGGTAACGAAAACCTCGAGGTTATCGATAAGCCTGGTTTCGCCAAGCCATGCGGCGCCCAGCGCAATCATTTCGTTATCAATGGCTTGGGCAGGCTCCAGCGTGGAGTTTTTCCGCAGTGCAACATAGTCCACCCGCCAGCCATGACTGTCAAGCATTTTTTCGGCTTCCCTCTGCAGTCCGCCAAAGTCCCGTTCCCCACCCGCGATTCGCTCCTTTATATATGCCAGCGTTCGGTACAGGCGCGGCGCCTCAAGCCGCTCCGCAGGACTTAAATAGCTGTTTCTTGAGCTTAATGCCAGTCCGTCAGGAGCGCGCTCAATTTCTGCAGGAATAATCTCGATCGGCAAATTAAGTTCACGCACCATTTCGCGAATAATCAGAAGTTGTTGGTAATCCTTTTTCCCAAACACGGCGATTCGCGGCTGCACGATATTGAATAGCTTGAGCACTACGGTAGCGACACCGCGGAAATGCCCGGGGCGAAATTTACCGCACAATTCATCTGCCAGTGGCGGCAGATCCACCGTCACCCTTTGCGGAATCGGAAAAAGCTCGTTCTCCTCAGGCGCAAACACAACGTCCGCACCGTGTCTCTGCAGCTTCGCGCAGTCTTCTTCGAGGGTGCGCGGATAGCGCGCAAAATCGTCGTTTGGACCGAATTGCAATCGGTTCACAAATATGCTTGCTACCACACAAAGCGCGTGCTTGTGGGCAAGATCAACTAGCGCGAGATGCCCGTGGTGCAGGTTACCCATAGTTGGGACGAACGCAACGTCGCGCTCGCTGTCCAGCCTGGAGCGCAAAGCTTCAATTTTGGAAACGACTTGCATCTCGCATCAGAACGAATGCTCAGGGCCGGGAAACGATTTGGCTTTTACTTCCTTTACATATGCTTCAATCGCAGCTTGTACGCCGTTTCTGCCGTCCAGGAAGTTTTTCACGAATTTTGGCCTCTTGCCGGGCGAAACGTCCAACATATCGTGCAGCACGAGCACTTGGCCGGAACAGTCCAAGCCTGCGCCGATGCCAATCGTGGGTATCGCAAGTTTCGCCGTTATTTGCTTCGCCAGTACCGAGGGCACCGCCTCCAAGACCAGCATCCCGGCGCCCGCTTGCTCCAGCATCTTCGCGTCCTGCATCACCCGCTTTGCCTCGCGGTCGCCCTTGCCCTGGACGCGGTAGCCACCAAGCTGATGCACCGATTGCGGGGTGAGCCCAAGATGTCCGCACACTGGAAGGCCGCGCTCCGTAAGAAAACCGACGCTGTCCACCACCGCTTGGCCTCCTTCAAGCTTGACCATGTGCGCCCCCGCGGCCATAAGCTGCGCAGCATTCGCGAATGTCTGCTGCGGACTCAACTGGAAACTGCCGAACGGCATGTCGGCGACAATGAAGGCGCGCTTCGAGCCACGCGCCACGCAGCGCGTGTGGTAGACCATTTCTGCAAGCGTCACCGGTAACGTCGATTCGTGGCCTTGCAGCACCATGCCCAGCGAATCGCCGACGAGCAGCACTTCCACCCCTGCATTTTCCAACAGCAGGGCGAAGCTTGCGTCGTAACAGGTGAGCATGGCTATTTTCTCGCCATCCTGCGCCATTTTATGCAGTGTGTTCAGAGTAATCCGCATTTAGGTACCCAGATTGAAGAATTCGCGGCCACCGCGAATTTGCGTAAGGCGCTCCAACAATAAATCAAAATCCCGAGGCTCATCAACAAAATTGAGATTGTCACTGTTGACGATCAGCAGGGGAGCCATTTCATAATGGTAAAAAAAGCGACTGTAGCTTTCTACAAGCCGCTCCAGGTAGTGCTCGGAAATATTTTTTTCATACGGCTGGCCACGCCGTCGCACCCGCTCGATCAGCGTATCAACCGAAGCTTGCAGATAAATCACCAGATCCGGACGCGGCGATTGCGGATGCACGTGCCGGTAGATTTCATGATAAAGGCGAAACTCATCATCATTTAGTGTAAGTCTGGCGAACAGGGGGTCTTTGTCGAGGATGAAATCGGCAATGGTCAGTTTATTGAACATATCCAGTTGCGCCAAACCCTGCAACTGCGTCACTCGATGAAACAAGAAAAACAACTGCGTCGAAAGCGCATAGCGCGGTATATCTTGGTAGAAAAGAGGCAAAAATGGATTGGCTCCAGGATTTTCCAGAAGCGAATGGCCGTTCAAGCGTTCTGATAACAGCCGCGCGAGGCTCGTTTTACCCACCCCGATCGGACCCTCAACCACGATATAACGATACCTGTCAGGCAACATGCTTCAGTCTTCTACCAATTTTTGCAGATGCTGCCCGGTGCACGCGGCGAGCAATTCGGCAACACTGCCTATCCCGGGAACGACTGAATCCGGAGCAATCTCGTGCAGCGGCGACAATACAAACGCGCGCTGGTGCATGCGCGGGTGTGGGATGGTCATGCCGGGCTCATGATGGATGAGGTCGCCGTACAACAGCAAATCAAGATCCAGCGTGCGCGGCGCATTGGGAAACTCGCGCCGGCGGCCATGGCGCCGCTCGATCTCTAGGAGCGCCGCGAGCAGCCGGCGCGGCGCAAGTCGAGTCTCGAGTTTGGCGACGGCGTTGATAAAATACGGTTGATTTACATTGCCGACCGGTGCGCTGCGGTAAAGCGAAGAACAAGCGACCAGCTTGGTCTTCGGCAAATTGCCCAGATCGGCAAAACCATTGTGTATTTGCGTGACCGGGGATTCGAGATTGCTGCCAAGCGCTACGAAAACCATTTGCGGATTCACGGAGTCTCCCCGTCACGATTTCGGGTAGGATAATTCGAAGCCGGTTTTCTGCGGCGGCGGCGGCGTCTGCCTGCCATCTGGTCAACTAGCAGCATGCTGTGACGTTTTTCATGCTCGGCATTTTGAAACACGGTCCACCAGTGTCCAAGTTCTACCTCCGCTTCACCATTGTTACAGCGCATCATCAGGAAATCGTATGCTGCCCGAAAGCGTGGGTGTTCAAGAACGCGAAATGCGCGCTTGCCCGAGCGGTTCAAAAAACGCGGCTGTAGCGACCAAATTTCCTTCATGACCGCGCTGAAGCGCTTGGGTATGGCGAGCCTCTCTGCCTGCATGCGTATCACCTGATCCATCGCCTGATGCAGGGCTTGCATGGAATGAAGTCCGCGCTGTTCAAGGTTTTTCCACGTATCAAGCACATCGTGCCACAGCAATGCCGCGAACAGAAATGCCGGCGATACCGGTTTGTCCGCACGAATGCGGTCGTCGGTGTTCCTTAGCGCCAGCATTATGAAACTTTGACCAAGAGGTCGTTCGAGGACCATGTCGAGCATGGGAAAAAGTCCACGATGCAGACCATTTTCCAGCAAAGCCTTGACGCATTCCACGGCGTGTCCGGAAAGCAGGAGCTTCAGCATTTCTTCAAAAAGCCTCGAGGCCGGTACGTTTTGCAAGAGCGGCGCAAGTCGGCGAATAGGTGCGCGCGTCGATGGCTCGATTTGCAGGTGAAGCTTGGCAGCCAAGCGCACTGCGCGCAGCATGCGTACCGGGTCCTCGCGGTAGCGACTCTCGGCATCACCAATGATACGCAGTCGCCGCGCCTTGAGATCGGCGAAGCCTCCTTGGTAATCCACGACCTCTTCGGTCGTGGGATCGAAGAATAACGCATTGATGGTGAAATCGCGTCGTTCAGCGTCCTGCGCCTGATCTCCGAAGACATTATCGCGCAGGAGTCTGCCATGAACATCCTGCAGCGCTTCGTGCATTTCGGACCGTGGGCCGCGAAATGTGGAAACCTCGACTGTCTCGTTCCCGTGCATTACATGCACAAGTCGGAAGCGACGTCCTATGATGTGCGCGCGGCGGAAAGCCGCACGCACCTGCTCCGGTGTGGCATTCGTGGCAACATCAAAATCCTTCGGGGCAAGATCGAGCAGCATATCCCGCACGGCACCGCCAACAACAAACGCCGCAAAACCTTTTTCCTTGAGGGTAACGACAGTCTTCAATGCGCCCTGGCTGATTTGTTGCTTTCGGATTCCATGCACGTGGCGTGGAATAATCAGCGGCGCGCCGGGAAGCGAAGCTTGCTTGTTGAAGACGCGGCGCAGAAGTCTTCGAATCATAAAGTTAGCGAAATCAAGCCGGATTATACACTGCGCCGAATCCGCGCTTGGGATTGCGTAATTGCCCGCAGACGTCATGCGCAAGGCCTGGGAATTGGGCGAGCAACGCCGGCAATTCTTGCGCCACAGGCAGATCAAGGATGCCGTACGGCAGGCATGCAGACAGGGTCAAATGCGCACGAACCGGTAATACCACGAGCGGCAGATGACGGGCCATGGACAAGAATAAAAAAGCTAGCGCAGGCTGATGACCTGCCACTTTTTTTCCAGAGCATGTGCCCGCAATGTCTCATCAGGATCCACCGCGACCGGATGAGTCACGCGCTCTAACAAAGGCAAATCATTCAGCGAATCGCTGAAAAACCAGCTTTCGTCGAAGCCTGTTAATTTTTGTCCGAGTTCCAACAGCCAGCGCTCGAGGCAGGCGACCTTGCCGGCGCGGAAGCAGGGCGTTCCGGCGACTTTACCGGTGAACTCGCCGTCGCGTTCTTCCGGCTCGGTGGCAATCAGGTGCTTGACTCCGAATTCTGCCGCAATGGGCGCGGTAACGAAACGGTTGGTCGCTGTAATGATGGCCGTCAAATCGCCGTCCTCGATATGGCTCTGCACCAGCGTGCGTGCTTTCCTGGTAATTATCGGCAGGATCCGATTTTGCGTAAACTCAAGGAGCCATGCATCGAGTTCATGCCGCGGATGGCGCGACAAAGGTTTCAGCTGAAAATCCAGAAACGTGTTTATGTCCAGAGTACCAGAGCGGTATTGGTCGTAAAAACTGCGGTTTTTTGCTTCATACAACTCGCGGTCTAGAACCATTTTGCCGATCAAGAATTGCGCCCACTCAAAATCGCTATCTCCGGCCAGCAGCGTGTTATCGAGATCAAATAAAGCGAGGCGCATGGCTTACCTGTTTTGTTTGCAAATGATATCGCCCGTTTCGGCTTTCTCCGCATGCGCGAGGAACTCGGAAGTGGTCGGCAACGCTCACTCCCCCGGAGATTGCAGCGGTTGCATGATTTCCCGGAGTAAGGGAAGCGTCACCGGCCGCTTTGTTTGCAGGGAATAGTTATCCAGGGTATCAAGCACCGCCAGAAGTGAAGGCATGTCGCGTCGCCCATGGCTGAGTAGATAAACAGCGGCATCGTGGGGCAGCTCAAATCCGCGGTTCATGGCATGCGTTCTCAGTGCCTGCGTTTTTTCTTCATCATTCAGGCCGTGCACCTGAAACACCAAGCCCCATCCCAGGCGGGTGACCAGATCCTCGCGCAGCTTGAGTTGCGCCGGCGGAACTGTGCCGCTCACCAACAACCTGCCTTGCCCTTCGCGCATTTGATTGTACAGGTTGAAAAGCGCGATTTGCGCATTGCCGTTCAAGCGCTCTACGTCGTCGACAGCCAGTGCACCCGAATTTTCATATCCTGAGGCCATTTCATTGTCCTGCCCACCGCGGAAATAGGCGGCGCTCGAATGTTGGTGCCGGAACGCGTCCACCATGGCTTTAAGGAGATGGCTGCGCCCCGAGCCAGGGCTTCCCCATATATAGACGAAGCGCTCTTGCGGTTGCGTCGCCAACATACCACGCAACACATGAATGAGCTCCATGTTCCTGCCGACAACAAAATTATCCAGCGTGGGCTGCGCCCGCAAGGATAAATCAAGCACTAATTGATTTGCCATTATCGATCTCTAATGCGAACCAGACCCGCAAAGCAGTATATAGCCCATCGCCAACACTTTTCTACAGCAAAATGAAATCCATTCGGCTAATCTGCAGTGTCGTCGCTGCGCTTCGTTCGTTTTAGTTAAAACCCGCTACCAGTGCTAGCGCGCGACCCAAGCACGTTCGAAAATTCCTGCCGAGAACAATCAAAATAGAGCGTGATAGCGCTGCTCAACAGCGTCTTGGGTTCCATTATTGGTCGGACTCGCAAAGTCTGGCGGGTGCAAAAACGGCCGATCCGGAACAGGGTCAAACCGTTCCGCATTCATTTGAGGTAAAATTTGCGGGTGTCATGCCTGTTTCACCTTTATCTTGCAAGAGGCAATAACCGAATTTGAGCCCCGCTGACTCACCCAAGACCGAGCTTTCCTATTTTGATGCCGGCGTGGATATAGAAGCCGGCGACCGTCTGATTGAGAAAATCAAGCCGTTTGCCCAGAAAACCATGCGGCCCGAAGTACTCGCCGGAATCGGCGGCTTTGGGGCACTTTTTGAGATTTCCAAGAGATACCGCAACCCGGTTCTGGTCTCGGGTTGCGACGGCGTCGGGACCAAGCTTAAGCTTGCCTTCCAGCTCGACAAACACGATACGGTAGGCGTTGATCTGGTGGCAATGAGTGTTAACGATATCCTGGTGCAGGGCGCGGAGCCGTTATTTTTTCTCGACTACTTCGCCTGCGGCAAGCTCGATGTAGCCACGGCGGCACGCGTAATTCAAGGCATATCCAACGGCTGTGAGCTCGCGGGATGTGCGTTGATCGGCGGCGAAACAGCGGAAATGCCGGGTTTTTACCCAGCCGGCGAATACGATCTCGCCGGATTTGCGGTCGGCGCTGTTGAAAAGGACCGGGTGATTACCGGCAGCGCCATAAGCGCGGGCGACGCAGTTTTGGGACTGGGCTCGAGCGGTGCACATTCCAACGGCTTTTCGCTCATTCGCAAGATTATCGAGAAAAGCGGCATTGACCTTGATTCCGATTTCCACGGGCAAAGTTTGGGCGAAGCATTGCTTGCGCCGACGCGCATCTACGTAAAACCGCTGCTCGGTCTGATGCAACACGCGCCTGTGAAGGGCATGGCGCACATTACCGGCGGCGGGCTGCTGGAGAACATTCCGCGTATTCTTCCTGACAATTTGTGCGCGGAGCTGCAGCGATCGGCGTGGGATATGCCGCCGCTTTTTAAATGGCTGCAAGCTCAGGGTAATATCGGGGAGCGCGAAATGCACCGCACCTTTAACTGCGGAATAGGCATGATCGTGGTGGTAAGCGCGAAGCACGCTCAACGGGCGCAAACGTTTTTGCGAGATGCCGGAGAGCAGGTGTGGCGTGTTGGCGAGATTAAGGAACGCACCAAAGGCGAGCCGCAGACTATTGTC
>DATIXX010000030.1 GCA_035518095.1 Burkholderiales bacterium
CCTTGAGCGCAAGAATCTCGGGCAGCACGCGCCATTTGAAAAAGTGGAAGAAATAGGGCTTGTCATCGCTCGCCGGCGCGACATTAAACTTATAGCGCTCTAGAAAATCCAGTCTTTGCGCGCCGAGCAGCGCTTGCGCGCCCTCGAAAAAATACGGCTCTTGCAGAACGTTGTAGCGGTTGGCGTCAGACGCGCTTATTCCCGGGAAATAGGCGAGATCGAAAGACCGGTCGCGGCAAAAGGTTTTAAGCGCGGCGATCTCGGGTTCGCTGAATTCGCCATTCTTCACCAGAAGCGTGCTGGTATTCCAGCCGCGGATAAGTACTAGCCGTTTTCCCGGCTGAGATATTCCATCCCGCTCCAAAGAAACAACCGCAGTGGCGAATAATTTAAGCGTATCGCGCGGCGGAAGCGTGACCCAGCGCGTGAGCGCCAGAATTCCGCCGGGGCGCAAATGACGGAGATAATCCTGGAATGCTTCGAGCGTGTACAAATAGCTTTCGGAGAGCGCATAAAGACCGGCTGAGGAGGCGCCGAAGGCATCGACCAGCGCAACCTGTATCAGATCGTATTGTTCGCGGCTTGCCGCGACAAAACCGCGAGCTTCCGCGACATGTACCCGAACACCCGGTGCGCTGTAAGGCTTTCCGGAAAATTCGGCAAACCGATGCTGCACCAGGTCGACTAACTGCGGGTTGAGTTCCACCGCGTCAATTTGACTGGAATGGTAATAGAGCGCCTGCAACACGTCTGCGCCGGCTCCAGACCCAAGCACTAAAACTCGCGGCTGAGTAAGAAGGTGATAGGGAAGAGCGGAGGTGAGATAGTCGAGATAGCTCAAGGCCTGGTAGTGTTGGTCGAAACGATTGAGCGCGCTCATCGAGTCGCCATCGCTGAAAATACCCAGCTGCGGAGGCGGTTCGCCGCTTGCATTCAGACTCAAGCCGGGCGCATAACGAAACGGAATGAGCGGGCTTTCAACCACCGTGAGAAGAGCCAGCGGGCTGGAAACCTGATCGATTACCTTCGCATCCTTCACTTGCAATGCCTGGCTCAGGCCCTTGTAGGGAGAAAGGCGTAGTTCGCTAAAATCGCCGGACCAGGCTAATGGCATCAGAGCGGCAACTGCTAAAAATAAAACAGCCAGCCAGCGGCGACGCAGCTTGCATTCAACGCAGGCGAGCGCAGCTGCCGCAATGGCCATAGAGCCCAATAATTTCAGCGCGCCGATTGGAAAAAAAACGAAAAGCACTGCGACCACGCCAAAACTCCCCGCGCCAGCGCCAAGAATGTCGAAGCTGTAAATCCGGTGTATGTAATCGGGAAATACAGAGAACGTAAGGCAGACGCAAGTTGCGGCAAAGAAAAACGGCAGAAACAGCAGCAGGTAAATCAGCAGCAAATAATACGGCTGGCGCGGGTCCCATAAAAACTCCAGCGCATTAAAAGGCACGCGCTGCGCCAGGAGGAAACATCCGACTGCGCAAATTCCGAACAACACGGCGCAGGTCATAAAAACGTATGCGAAGCGCTGCTTAAGCTGATCTTGCGCGAGGCTCACCATGGCGCCGCTTGCTCCGTAACCCAGGAGCGCGACGCTGATGATCATGTAAGCGAAGTGATGCCACTGGATGATCGACAACAGCCGCATCAGCAGGATTTCATAGCCGAGCACCGCCGCGGAGAGCAGCGAAATGGAAAATAACGGAGGGGTCAGGCTGGGTTTAGTGTCCACCCGTCAGCGGGACGAAACTTACCGGAAGAATTTGTTTGCTCGAAATGGTACCGTCTGCTTTTTTTTCCACCAGCATCAGGTACTGCGTGAGAAACTGCGCGCCCACCGGAATCACCATCCTGCCGCCCGGCTTGAGCTGCTTGATGAGCGGCGGCGGAATCTGGCTCGCCGCGGCAGTGACGATGATCGAATCGAACGGCGCGTACTGCTCCCAGCCGTAATAGCCGTCACCCACTTTGGTGAGCACATTGCGAAAACCCAGGCGCTGCAGGCGTTCGTGCGCTTGTTTTCCAAGCGGCTCGATGATTTCGATCGTGTAAACCGACTTTGCCAGTTCGGCGAGGATTGCCGCCTGGTACCCGGAGCCGGTGCCGATTTCAAGCACCGCGTCATTGGGCCGCACGCGCATAAGGTCGGTCATGATCGCGACGATGTAGGGCTGGGAAATAGTTTGGCCGTAGCCGATGGGCAGCGGGCGGTTTTGATAGGCATCCGCGACTGCGTTCGGCGGCACGAATTTATGGCGTTCGACTATTCCCATCGCCGCCAGCACCCGCGGGTCGAGCGCAGTCTTGCCGGTCTCATACCGGGTGTCGACGGTCATTGCTTTAATCTCGTCCACCATGTGCTGCCGGCGCTGCGCATACTCGTCGCCCGCTTGAACCGCCGGGCAAACAAGAACCATCAATAACGGAAGGAAACGTCGGGTCAATAGGGCAGCCATAACGGCCGCTTGGCGGAAATAATTTTGGTGTTCACGCCCACAAAACTTAAGCCTCCGAAGAGGCGCGCGTATTCGATCTTGATGCAGTGGTTCATCACCACTTCCAGGCCGGCTCGTCTCGCTTTCTCTGCGGCCGCTTCGTTGATGATGCCGAGCTGCATCCACAATACTTTGGCGCCGATGGCGATCGCAGCGTCGGCGAGCGGCGGTATGTCTTCGGCCTTGCGGAAGCAATCGACGATATCCACTTTTTGCGGGATGTCGAACAAGCTCGGATAGCATTTGAGCCCCAGCACCTCGGCATGCGCTGGATTGACCGGAATAACCGTGAAGCCGTGGTCGAGCAAATATTTCGCAGCGAAATAACTGGGACGGTACCAGCTTGCCGAGAGCCCCACGACGGCCACAGTCTTATTCTGCTTCAGTATGCGTCGCAGTGTCGGTATGTCATCCATGAGTGCGGATCGGTGCATTCGTTTCAATCGGGAAAAATCAATTGTAGCGAATCACCGAGCGATTTTGAAATCGAGACCTGAATTGCACGGCTTTAGCCGCGATGTCCGTGGTGCGCATAAAATTCTGGTGTGCCGATCAACTGCTTAACGCGTGTAAGTCAAGAGTTTAATTGACAGTTTGGCGGTGAATTAGGATAATTAGCGGTTTCATTACGGAGGGGTTCCCGAGCGGTCAAAGGGATCAGACTGTAAATCTGACGGCTCTGCCTTCGAAGGTTCGAATCCTTCCCCCTCCACCGGTTAACTTCGAGGGCGGAGACGGTCGAACAAAGTGCAACAGAGGCAGTATTGCGAGGAGGCTTTTGAATGCCGTGATCCGGCTTGCTTAGCGGGTGTAGCTTAATGGTAGAGCAGAAGCCTTCCAAGCTTATGACGAGGGTTCGATTCCCTTCACCCGCTCCAGTATTCGAGGACGGACCGGTGCTTGCCCATGTAGCTCAGTGGTAGAGCACTCCCTTGGTAAGGGAGAGGTCACCAGTTCAATCCTGGTCATGGGCTCCAAGTTTGAATCTCTGGGATTTTAGGCATTAGAAAAGGACACTAACATGGCAAAAGGCAAATTTGAGCGGACCAAGCCGCATGTCAATGTAGGGACGATTGGGCACGTAGATCATGGCAAGACCACGCTGACTGCGGCGATGACCATTATTTTATCCAAGAAATACGGCGGTGAAGCGAAGAGCTACGACCAGATTGATTCGGCGCCGGAAGAAAAAGCGCGGGGTATTACCATCAACACCGCGCACGTGGAATATGAAACCGCCAAGCGTCACTATGCGCACGTGGATTGTCCGGGGCACGCGGATTATGTGAAGAACATGATCACCGGGGCGGCGCAGATGGACGGGGCCATATTAGTGGTGTCTGCGGCGGATGGGCCCATGCCGCAAACGCGCGAGCACATCTTGCTTGCGCGCCAGGTGGGGGTGCCCTACATCGTGGTGTATTTGAACAAAGCCGACCAGGTGGACGACAAGGAATTGCTGGATTTAGTGGAAATTGAAGTAAGAGAACTCCTGAACAAATACGAGTTTCCCGGCGACAAGACTCCCATCATCATTGGCAGCGCCTTAAAAGCCATGGAAGGGGACAAAGGGGAACTGGGGGAAGGCTCCATCATCAAGCTCGCGGAAGCCCTGGATAACTACATACCGCAGCCCAAGCGTGCGTTAGACGGCGCATTTTTAATGCCGGTGGAAGACGTGTTTTCCATCTCCGGGCGCGGCACCGTGGTCACCGGGCGGGTGGAGCGCGGCGCCATCAAAGTAGGCGAAGAGATTGAAATCGTGGGATTGAAACCCACCCAGAAGACCGTGTGCACCGGGGTGGAGATGTTCAGGAAGCTTTTGGACCAAGGCCAAGCCGGGGATAACGTGGGGGTATTGTTACGCGGCACCAAGCGCGAAGAAGTGGAACGCGGCCAAGTGCTGGCCAAACCCGGCTCAATTACCCCGCACACCAAGTTTACCGCCGAGATTTACGTGTTATCCAAGGAAGAAGGCGGGCGTCACACGCCGTTTTTCAACGGCTACCGTCCGCAGTTTTACTTCCGCACCACCGATGTCACCGGTGCCATTGAGCTGGCCAAGGGCACCGAGATGGTGATGCCGGGGGACAATGTGACGGTGACGGTGGCGCTCATTGCCCCGATTGCCATGGAAGAGGGCTTGCGTTTCGCCATCCGCGAAGGCGGCCGCACCGTGGGCGCCGGCGTGGTCGCGAAGATAATCGA
>DATIXX010000031.1 GCA_035518095.1 Burkholderiales bacterium
TTGCGGAGCTACCAAGCGCATATTATCCTGGCGAGGACGACGATATCTTTGAAAAAGTATTCAAGTAATGGGGTCTAATTGCAGCTTGCACCCGACTGACTACACTTTCGAAAAAAAGCAGTAGTCAGGTCTTGAAATACCAGTATTGATGCAAAAAAGTAAATCGACCGCGGAAAAACTCCCCATCCAATGCTGTTAGTCATTCTTGGGGCTGGGGCGTCGTACGACTCCGTTCCCGCCTACCCTCCACCTACGCCCAATGACTTCAACGAAAGGCCACCGCTCGCGGACTCGCTTTTCGAGAATCGCCCAAATTTCCGTCGCGGCATGTCTGAGTTCTCTAGCTTCCATCCAATCGTGCCACTTCTTCAAGCGCGGCACGGACAGTCATTGGAGCAGAAGCTTCAGGAGATCGCCGCTGAAGCGCCTGAATACCCGATTCGTTTCCAGCAACTGATGGTGGTCCGGTACTACATTCAATATATTCTGTGGCAAAGCGAAAATCACTGGATACATGAGGTCGCCGGCCACGTTACGAACCACAGGTCTTTACTCGACCAGATTGACCGATGGCGCCAGCCGGGGGATCCGGTTTGCATTGTCACTTTCAACTACGACCGGATAATCGAGGACGCGCTCAGGAGCGCTGGAGTACCCATCGCAAAGCTCAGCGATTACACATCGAGCGAACGGTTTAAACTTTTCAAGGTTCACGGTTCAATTAACTGGGTTCGCCGAGTAGGAATCTTCGCTCGCGATGTCGCTGAAGGTATGAATCAATGGGGCGCGGTTGAGGCGGTTACTGAGCGTGCGTCGGGCCTCAAATTCCATGACTTTGAAATTGTGAGTGAGTATCCAAGCGGCATGTTAAATGGGGAACTAGTCGTGCCAGCGATTGCTATTCCACTGATGGACAAGTCTGACTTCGAGTGTCCAACCGATCATCTGGATCTCCTCACTTCCCTGCTTCCACTAACAAGCCGGTTACTTGTAATTGGTTGGCGTGCTACGGAACAGAAATTCTTGAACTTACTCTCGAGTGCACTCCGTTCCCCGGTAAGGGGTTACATCGTCGCAGGGTCCGGAAACGCAGCAAAGGATATCGCTGAGCGACTGGTTGCGGCGGGCGTTTTAAGTGAATACGGAGTGTCTGATGGAGGATTTACTGAAATGATTACTCGGCGCGAACTCGATACCTTTTTAGGACGATAATAGGGACCGAGGCCCTGAAATATTAGTATTGAAGTAAAAAAGTGACTATTCCGTGGAAACACTCTGCATCAAATGCGGCGTTTTGATCCCGTTGCGGGATGACAAAGACACGCGCAAAATGCCGCAAATTAAAGCTGCCTTTGGTAGGCGAACTATTTCTAGTTAGGTATCCCCGGGGAAAGAATCATGCAAGGCGAAATGAAAACTTATCGTGGCTCCTGTCACTGTGGAAAGATTCAGTTTGAAATTAAATCGACACTCGACCCGGCAAAGCGTTGTAACTGCTCGATATGCAAACGTAGGGGCGCAATAATGACGCGGGTTCCCCCTGAATGCTTCAAATTATTAGCCGGGGAGGAGTATCTGTCGATGTATCAATTTAATTCTAAAGTGGCAAAACACTACTTCTGTAAAGTCTGCGGCATTTATACGTTCCACCGCCCTCGTGTCGCACCGGATCAGTACGGCATCAATGTCGGTTGTCTCGATGGTGTTGATTCGCTTTCCCTGGAGGTGGGCTTAAATGACGGTCAAGCTTATTCTGTCGTTAATCCAGCCTAACGTTTCATTCCAGCGGAGGCGCCGACCCTCGCCGCTGAATGGCACGTTGGCTGTATGCGAGATGGGGCAATGACACAAAAAGACAACGCTGGCGTCATCATGCTCCCGCCGTTGCTCTACGGCATCGCGTTTGCGGTTGTTCTTGCGGTTCGCTGGTTCTGGCCGATGCCAATCTTTGAGGATGCCGTTGGTCTCTGGCCCGGCCGCGCGTTGGTCGTACTTGCCGTCGCGATCGCGATATGGGGAAGAAATGCTTTGCGGGCTGCAGGTACGAACGTGAATCCCTCGCTTCCCACCACGGCCATCGTCACATCGGGCCCGTTTCGTTTTTCCCGTAATCCCCTCTATATGGCCCTAACGCTTCTCTACTTGGGGCTCGCCTTGGCCGTCAATACGTGGTGGGGCATTGTCGTGCTAGTCCCGCTTCTCATCCTCATGCATCGCGGAGTTGTGCTGCGCGAGGAGCGCTACCTTGAAGCAAAGTTCGGCGAGAGCTATCGGCAGTACTGTTCCAAGGTTCGAAGATATCTCTGAAAATAATATCCAGGGCATAACATTTTCCATAACTGCCGAAGGTGACAACATGCAAATTTCCAATACTAAAGTGTTCGCAGTAAAAATAATCACAATTGCACTTCTTCTCAGCGCGGCCAACGTCTTGCACGCTGATGACACGAGTTCTACTTCCGACAAACCCGTGGTGGAACAGCTGGTTGACTCCCTGACCAAACTGGCCCACGGCCCTTACAAAGGTTATCGCGCCAACCACGCTAAGGGCATTATGGTCAGCGGTACGTTTACACCTGCTGCCAGCGCAGCAAGTTTGAGTAAAGCCCCGCACTTGCAAAAAGCCAGCAGCCCGGTTCTCGTGCGATTCTCTGACTCCACAGGCGTGCCGACGATTCCGGACGCCAGCGCTGATGCCAGTCCGCACGGCATCGCCATTCGCTTTCAACTGGCAGATGGCGCCTTTACCGATATCGTCAGCATTTCAATCAATGGTTTTCCTGCGGCTACGCCGGAAGAGTTTTTAGAGTTTCTTAACGCCGTCGCTGCCAGCGGTCCTGATGCACCAAAACCATCACCCGTTGAGAAGTTTCTGGCCACGCACCCCGCTGCGAAGAAATTTGTCACAACACCCGCGCCGCCCCCGGTGAGCTTTGCAACGCTGGCCTTTTATGGTGTGAATGCCTTCAGCTTCACCAACGCCAGTGGAAAAATCCGTTATGGCCGCTATCGCATTACGCCTTTGGCAGGCGTGCATGCGTTGACCAAGGAGCAGGCGGCAAAAGCTGCGCCTGATTATTTGATGGAAGAATTACCGGCGCGGCTTAAGAAAGGACCGGCAAAATTCCGTATTTCAGTTCAGTTGGCAGAAAAGAATGATGTAATCGATGATGGCACAGCAATATGGCCGGACAATAGGCCGCGGGTAGTACTGGGTATTCTGACCCTGAAAAAAGTCCTGCCGGACAGCCAGCAGGTGGAAAAAACGCTGATGTTCAGTCCATTGAATCTGACCGACGGGATTGGAGCCTCGGCCGACCCGATCCTGCTCGCACGCCCACCCGCTTACGCTATAAGTTTTGCTCGTCGTTCAGGAAATTAAGCAGCCTGAATCTGCGTAAAGAGAAAACATGAGAACAATGGTGTCAGGTCTAGAAATATCAGTTTGGATTTAAAAATGTAAATTGTCGGCAGAAAAACTCTGCATCAAATACGGCGCTTTGATTCCATTGCTGGCTGGCAAAGAGACGCGCAAAATGTTGCCCTATAAATCCGCTTTGGGTGAACTATTTCGCTTTAGGGTGAATCTATGGCATGGTTGGTTCCTGCACTAAAGGCTGTTCTACCACATTTGGGAACTATTATTTCCGCCGCGGCACCGGCGTTCACCAAGAAAAAAATTGAAGCAATGGCGGATCAAGCACTCTTGCTGCAGCAACAGATTGGCGAGCTGCAATCGGCCGCATCCCAGAACTCAGCCCATATCAAAGAACTGGCCGCGCAGCTCGAAAGCACAGTCTCGGCCTTGGAGCAGGCGGCTTCCGTCGCCGAATCAAAACTACGGCGGATATTCCTGCTTTGCATTGCTGCGGCCGCTTTATCCGCCATCTCGTTATGCGTAGCGCTATTTTTAGTATTTGCGCGATGAGCCCTTACCGCGCGTTTGAGAGCGGCGGCACGCCGCTGAGTGAGAGCGTAAGTCATCTGTTCCCGGCATAAAGGAGCGGCATGTTAATAATGAAGTGGATAATTGGGCTCGCCTTCTCGCTGGCAATCGGGCATTACTGCACTAAACTATTTCTCAAGTGGCTGCGCAATAAATACAAAGTAGAAAAGCCCGAAGGCGAGAAAAGTGTGCCTCCTTGGCTTACTGGATTAATCGAACGATTATTTTTCACCATCGCTGTAGCGTTTGCACCGTTGGCCGCGGTAACGGCGATGATGGCTTGGCTTGGCATAAAGACAGCGACTCATTGGGCACGGGGACATGAGATACGAGAGGGCAGCGATTCCAGGTTTCTCGTATTTTCTTCCTTACTTGCGGGGCTGGTCTCAATGCTATTCGCTCTCATTGGTGGACTTATAATCGCGTTATTTGAGATTGGTCCCTAACAACGCGCTCGAGTCGTTTGCTTTATTGAAATACCCGTATGATGCAAAAAAATAAGTTGATCATGCAAATGCGTCCAAAGTTTAGAAGGAGACTGTCATGCCGCGCGTCGTAAGATTCCACCAGACCGGTGGCCCGGAAGTGTTGAAGATCGATCAGGTGGATATGCCGTCGCCGAGACCGGACGAAGTGCGCATTGCGGTGAAGGCGCTGGGCCTAAACCGCGCCGAGTCGATGTTCCGTTCGGGCACCTACCTGGAACAGCCCAAGTTTCCCGCGCGCCTCGGGTACGAGGCAGCAGGTACCGTCGAGGCAATCGGCAAAGGCGTGCAGGGGCTTAAAGTCGGCGACGCGGTCAGCACCATTCCTGCGTTCTCGCAGAACCAGTACGGCGTATACGGCGATACGGCTATCGTGCCGGCCTTTGCAGTCGCTAAACACCCCGCGTCGCTGTCATGGACCGAGGCGGCGGCGATTTGGATGCAATATTCGACCGCGTACGGCGCATTGATCGACATTGCAGGTATGAAAGCAGGCGATACGCTCCTGATCCCGGCGGCCTCCAGCAGCGTGGGCATTGCCGCCATCCAGATTGCGCGAATGGTCGGCGCAACGCCGGTGGCGCTTACGCGCCGAAGCACCAAGCGCAAGCCGTTGCTGGACGCCGGTGCGGCACAGGTTATCGCCACCGAAGAGCAAGATGTCGTTGCCGAAGTCAAGAGGCTCACCGGCGGGAAGGGTGCCGAAATCGTGTTCGACCCGGTGGGCGGACCGGCGATTACCAAACTGACTGCAGGAATGGCCGAACGCGGCATTTTGTTTATTTACGGCGCCCTTAGCACCGAGCCCACTCCGCTGCCGCTGATGAACGTGCTCGGCAAGTCGCTGACCATTCGCGGCTACGTCCTGTTCGAGATTACTTGGGATGCAGTGCGTCTGGAACGGGCCAAGAAGTTTATCGTCGGCGGATTGGCGACGGGTAAACTAAAACCGGTGATCGCCAAGACGTTCCCGCTCGAGCAAATCGTCGAGGCGCACCGCTACCTGGAATCGAACCAACAAATCGGTAAAATTGTAGTGACGGTCTAAAAGGTTTGAGCCGAAGGCGCCGAATCAGGTTGTTTCCGACTCGGCTTCATTCATCACTCGCTGAGACTTCAGAAATATGACAATTGCGTGACAAAGATGCAGGTTATCTCTAATCGGTTCTTCAATACCGCCCATTGACAAAATGGGATTTTTGCCGCCATCGTTGGCGTCGGATTCTAACAACAAGTAGTCATGTCCGCAGAATCGTCAGCGCCTATCCAGCGCGGCTTTCTTGCCGCCTCAGTAGCGGTCGGTGCATTCGGCCTTATGCTGCTCGCCGCCCCCGGCCCAGTCTTTTTCGGCTGCCCTGCCAAAGCCCCTGTCATCAGCGCGCAGCGACAGGAGCCGGCGCCGTCCGCCCTTTTCGCAATTAATCCATTAAGCCCCGAAAGGAGACCGCCATGAACCAAGCCAGTACTACACAGCAAGGCAGCAAGCAGGCAGATAACAAGAATGCAATTCGCCCCTTTCAGGTGAATGTTCCGGAAGCTGAACTTACCGAATTGCGGAGGCGCATTAACGCAACAAAGTGGCCTGAAAGAGAAACGGTTGCGAATGCATCCCAAGGCGTGCAGCTTGCGACGATTCAGGCACTCGCGCGCTATTGGGCGACAGAATACGACTGGCGCAAATGCGAAGCGAAACTAAACGCCCTACCGAACTTCGCTACCGAAATCGATGGGCTAGATATCCATTTCATTCATGTTCGTTCAAAACACGAAAATGCGTTGCCGCTGATCGTTACGCACGGATGGCCGGGCTCGATTACCGAACAGATGAAGATTATCGATCCACTTACCAATCCCACCGCACACGGCGGAAATGCATCCGACGCGTTCCACTTGGTGATTCCGTCGATGCCCGGCTATGGTTTTTCTGGCAAGCCGATCACGACCGGGTGGGACCCCGCTCACATTGCACGCGCTTGGACCGTGCTGATGAAGCGCCTCGGATATATGAAATTTGTGGCGCAAGGTGGCGATTGGGGCGCAATCATCACCGAGCTAATGGGCGTGCAGGCGCCGCCGGAGTTACTGGGCATTCACACCAACATGGCTAATGTGATTCCACTCGACATCGACAAGCTGGCCTTTTCCGGCGCGCCCGCGCCGGCGAATCTCTCCGCCGACGAGAAGCTCGCTTACGAGCGGCTGAGCTTCGTCTATGCGAAGGGAATCGGCTACGGCTTCCAGATGGGGTTGAGACCGCAAACACTGTACGGAATAGCGGATTCACCGGTCGGACTTGCGGCTTATTTCCTTGATCACGACGCGCGTAGCTACGAGATGATCGCCCGTGTCTTCGCCGGAGGGAGTGAAGGCCTCACACGAGACGACGTCCTCGACAACATCACGCTCACCTGGTTGACGAATACGGCGCTCTCAGGGGCCCGCCTCTATTGGGAGAACAAGGGGGCGTCGTTCTTCGCCGTAAAAGGTGTCGTGGTCCCGGCGGCCGTGAGCGTCTTCCCCGACGAACTCTATCCTGCTCCGCGGAGCTGGGCGGAGCAGGCGTACCCCAAGCTCATTCACTTCAACAAGCTCCCCAAGGGGGGGCACTTTGCGGCCTGGGAACAGTCAAAGGTCTTTTCAGAAGAGGTTCGGGCGGGCTTCAGATCGCTGCGGTAGGGTTCTTCACAAGAGAGGAGGAGATGCGCCATGCCTGACACTTCGCAGTTCAACACCGACCGCACCTATCCGGGCCGGTGGACGATCACCTTCAGCAACCCGCCGATCAACACGTTTGTTCCCACAACGATCGTCGAATTGGGAGCGCTAATGACCGACCTCGAAGCGGACCCGTCCGTGAAGGTCGTAGTGTTCCAGTCGGCGAATCCCGATTTTTTCATCGCCCATCTCGACGTATCCAAGGCAGCTGAACGGCCAGAGGTGCTGGGCCTTTGGCGCGACTTTGTGCTGCGCCTCTCGTCCACGCCAGTCGTGAGCATCGCCAAGATTCGCGGCCGCACGCGCGGCATCGGTAACGAGTTCGTGCTGGCCTGCGACATGCGCTTCGCCAGCC
>DATIXX010000032.1 GCA_035518095.1 Burkholderiales bacterium
CAGCTCGTCGACAGTCAAGGTAAGCGGTACGTACGAGAAGCGAGCGATTTATTGCGAGGTGTGGCAGAAGCGCAGGCCGACCCCGAAGTGCATTTAGACGGCCTGATCGCCAACGCCAAAAAACTGCTCGGCAAAGACTACGCTGATATTCACCGCTTTGTCCTGACCGAGCAATTGAATGATTGCCGCGACGATCTTTCGGAATTTGGGGTGACTTTCGACGCGTGGTTTTCTGAAAAGTCGCTGTTCGACTCGGGACAGGTGGAACACACCATCGAACTGCTCGAGAAAAAAAAGCAAATCTATGCTAAAGACGGTGCCAAGTGGTTCAGTTCCAGCAAATTCGGAGATGAAAAAGACCGCGTAGTGCTGCGCGAAAACGGTGAGTTCACTTACTTCGCCGGCGATATCGCGTACCACCTCGATAAGTTTGAACGCGGGTTCGAACGCGTGATCGATATCTGGGGAGCGGACCACCACGGGTATGTGGCGCGCCTCAAGGGCGCATTGCAGGCTCTCGGGTTCGATGCGGACAGGCTGACCGTAGCGCTTGTGCAATTCGCGGTGCTCTACCGTAGCGGCAAGAAAGTCTCGATGTCCACCCGCGCCGGCGAATTCGTAACGCTTCGCGAACTGCGGCAGGAAGTCGGTAACGACGCCGCCCGCTTTTTCTACGTGTTGCGCAAAAGCGACCAGCATCTCGACTTTGACCTCGACCTTGCAAAATCGCAAAGCAACGAAAACCCGGTTTACTACGTGCAGTATGCGCATGCCCGGATTTGCAGCGTACTGGAGGAATGGGGCGGAGATGAGGCGAAGCTCAAGCTTGCAGACATGGCTCCGTTAACCAGCGCCCACGAGCTTGCGCTGCTGCAGCGCTTGATCGAATACCCTGAAATCGTTGAAGGCGCAGCGCGGGACTTTTCTCCGCACCTTATCGCGTTTTATCTCAAAGAACTGGCCGCCGAATTTCACAGCTATTACAATGCAACGCGGTTTCTGGTGCCGGAAGCACAAATCAGGAATGCGCGTCTGGCGCTGGTAGCTGCAGTCCGGCAGGTCTTGCGCAACGGGCTTGGCCTGGTAGGTGTAAGCTGTCCCAAAAAAATGTAGGATATGCAGGTGTCTAGGGATTACAAATCCGATTCTATCGTGTCGAATTCGGGCAATACTACCAGCGCATTTTTTCTCGGCCTTTTTGTCGGGCTGATTCTCGGTTTGACTACCGCTTTGGTCGTTGCGTGGTACGTCAACAAAGTGCCCAGCCCTTTTTTGAGCCATGAAAAAACCACGCCGAGCTTGCCCGGCCCCGAATCGAAAATCCCACCGCCCGTTCAGCAAGCCGCACCCAAGCCAGAGGAAAAACAAGCCAAGGTGCCGGCGAAGGAAAAACCGCGCTTCGATTTTTACAAAATCCTCCCGGGAATTGAGGAACCGGTGACTGAAAAAGAATTGAAACAGACCGCGAAACAGCCCGGCGCGTCCAAGGATGTTTATTATTTGCAGGCAGGCGCTTTTCAAGATATGTCCCAAGCGGACAACCTGAAGGCCAAGCTCGCGTTAATTGGCGTTGAAGCCAAGATACAAAGCGCCACGTTGGGTGATAAAGGCGTATGGCACCGGGTTCGGGTCGGACCCTACACCAACGTGGACGACCTCAACCGGATGCGCGCTAACTTGAAGCAGAACGGCATCGATACCAGCCTGATCAAGGTTCACCCAACCCCCGCAGGGTAGCGGGTAGAAATCAACAGGAGATGTGAATGAAACGAATGCAGTGTTTTCTTTTCTTGTGCGCGCTTTTTTTCGCGAATACCGCCTTCGCTGCCACTCCAGTAGCGATGAAAGACTATCGTACGTATGTACCGCCCCAACCCACCGAGAGCGGTAACAAAATCGAGGTCATCGAATTTTTCTACTACGGCTGCCCGCATTGCTTTGCCCTTGAGCCTTATATCAATAAATGGCTGAGCAACGCTCCGAAGGACGTAGCCTTCCGCCGCATCCCCGCAGTGTTTAGCAATGACTGGATACCTCTTGCCAAAACTTTTTACGCCCTGGACGCCCTTGGCGAGCTTAATCGATTAAACGACGCCGTGTACGTCGCCATTCATGTCAAACACATCGATCTAAGCCAGGAGCAAACTTTGTTTGACTGGGTAGCGCAACAGGGCATAGATCGCAAGAAATTCGCAGATGTTTACAATTCCTTTTCGGTAAAAAACCGGGCGGAGTTTGCAAAAACATTGACTTCGACTTACGCGATAGAGGGGACGCCGTCACTAGTAGTCGACGGTAAATACCTCACTTCGCCGTCAATGACCGGCTCGTATCAAAACGTCATGCAGGTGCTCGAACAGCTGATAAACATGGCGCGGCAGGAGCGTTCTTCTAAACACTGATGGCGGTTAAAGTGGTGATTACTGGTGCGACGAGCGGCATCGGCGAAGCGCTGGCGCGCGAATACGCGAAACAGGGCGCGACCCTGGCCTTGATTGCGCGGCGTGGGCAGGTTCTTGCCCAGCTTAAAGATTCGCTTTCCACCACCTGCTTCACTTACGTAGCAGATGTCCGGGATACGCGGGCAATGCAACAGGCAGCTGCCGATTTCGTCGAGGAGCGCGGTTGTCCCGATGTGGTGATCGCCAATGCCGGGATAAGCCGCGGCACCCTTACTGAATGCCCGCAAGATTTGGAGGCGTTCGAGGCCATTCTCGATACCAATGTCGCAGGCATGTTGAAAACATTTCACCCTTTCCTGGACGGCATGCGGCGGCAAAGGCACGGTATGCTTGTGGGGATTGCCAGTATCGCCGGATTCCGCGGGTTGCCCGGCGCAGGAGCTTATTCGGCTTCCAAAGCGGCAGCGATCCGCTATCTGGAAAGCCTGCGGGTGGAGCTGCGCGGCAGCGGGGTAGGAGTGCTGACGGTTTGCCCGGGTTATATTGCGACGCCAATGACTGCGAACAACCCGTACCCGATGATGTTTATTATCAGCGCGGAACAAGCCGCGAGAAAAATCGTCCGCGCCATAGAACGCCGCAGGAAATTCTTGATCATTCCGTGGCAAATGGCGATTCTCGGTCGAATTTTTAGTATTCTTCCGCTCTGGCTTTACGACCGTGCGCTCTCAAAAGCGCCGCGCAAGCCGCGAGACTTTTAGCTTTTCAATTTGCCGCAAGCCGGTGTTTAACGTCCAGCTCGCTCAGTTCGCTGATTTCCACCAGTTTTCTTGCCGAGCCGAAGCCAGACACGACACGCACATTTTGCTTGGGCAACCCAAGCTTGGCGGCGATTACTTCCTGCGCAGCGCGGTTGGCTTTGCCTTTCTCCGGAGCGGATTTCACGCAGACCTTAAGGGTATCGCCGATCCATCCCGCAATGCTGGCACGCGACGACCTGGGCACGACTTTGATTTTGAGCTTCATCGTTTTTCCGCCAATTCCTGCAAATAAGCCCGATAGACCAGCTCGTCAAAACACACGAAATGCACCATCTGCAACGATGGCCAAGCCTGCAAGGCGATCGTGGTTTCGGCAACCGCTATAGCACAGGCCTGCGCGACGGGGTAAGCATATACGCCGCAGCCGATCGCGGGAAAAGCAATGGATTTAACTCCGTGCTCATACGCAAGTTTGAAACTTTCGCGATAACATGAAGCCAACAATGCCGGCTCGCCGCTTTGGCCGCCTTGCCACACCGGACCAACTGTATGAATAACGTGGCGGGCTTTCAGGCGGTAGCCTTTAGTGATTTTAGCCAAGCCCGTGCTGCAACCACCCAGCGTGCGGCATTCGGCCAGCAGTTGCGGTCCCGCCGCGCGATGAATGGCGCCGTCAACGCCGCCACCGCCCAGTAGCGAATTATTGGCGGCATTTACTATTGCATCCACATCAAATGAAGTTATATCTCCCTTTAATACTTTGATGCGGTGGTCCGTCATCGCTTACCTTCTTATCTCATGTCAGTTTTCGGACATATTCAATGATCCGGTGATTCGAGAAAATTTTTGGACGCAGGCCGCCTGCCACCCAGTCAAAAGGTAAGATCATGAATAGGAGCCCAACGCATGTGATCACCGAACCGGCAACAAACAGCAAGTGAGCTTTCCTCCCGTCGGTACAGCTCCCTTTCCGTGTCAAGTAGACCAGGGTGCCGAAATGGCGAAAACCCCAGAATGCAGACGGCACTCTGGGCACGATATCGGTGGAATTCACGATTCTAAAGACCGGTATGTTCCTGCGGTCAAGCGCGCGCGCAAGTTCCGAATCGGCGACGCGAGGACAGCCGAATGTATATAGCATTGCGGGAGGCCGCGGGCATGCGGCAAGACATGCAAGCGCGCCGCCCAGGCTGTGTCCGGTCATGAACACCGGAATATCGCGCCAGCTATTTTCTTCAATAATATCGTAAAGCGCATCGCTTATCCCTTTTGCCCCGTACCATCTTGGCGCTTGCATTTGCCCCTTGGGAGCGAATCCGTCAATGGCTACGCCCCACGCGACTTTCAACGCATAAATGAATCCGGTGTGGGCCCGATATGAAACGCGGTCCGTTTCCGAAGCAGTCAGTACCGGATACAGCTCATCCGGCAATGTCGATTTGAAGATTGCCACATCGGTCAGAATGTCTGCCCAGTCCTTTTCAGTGCCGCGAAACGCGAGCACCGCAAATTGCCCCAGGCCGGAAGTGCCGGGGTGCGAAGCCAAGTAGCCCTGTGTCGCAAGCGTGTCGAAGAAGATCACGAATTCAAATCCCGCATTCGCGAGCTCGTCGTACACGCGACGCTTGTTTTCGTATGCCAATCTGGAACATTCAGCGAGCCACCAGGCAATGTCCCTATCAAAGCCTTTGCGCGTTGGATTGAAATCCGGCCGCACTTTGCCCGCTTTCTGAAAGTAAGACGAGCCTGCGTTGGTCATGCGATCTCCGGCTGCGCGTTGAATGCCGCCTGCTTACGGCAGGCAGTTCTTGCCGCTGGAAATGCAAAGCAAACATTTCCAGGGTATTGCTTTCTGCGGCGTGTACGGGTTAAGTTTAGGGCTCTCATATATTTTAACCCGTCAGTCAAAAACCGCCATGCCCCGCTGCGGAGGAACAAAATGAAAACCTATCGCCATGAACTGCTGTTCAAAACACCGTCCAAGGAGGCGTTCATCAACATTACGCCTCAAATCGAGGAAGCCTTGAAGGCAAGCGGCGTCAGGGAAGGTCTGGTGTTGGTGAACGCGATGCACATCACTGCTTCGGTTTTTATCAATGATGATGAACGCGGTTTGCACAGCGACTTCACGCGCTTTCTGGAGGGGCTGGCGCCGCACGACCCGATCAAGCAATACCGCCATAACGATACTGGCGAGGATAATGCCGACGCGCATATCAAGCGCCAGTTATTTGGTCGGGAAGTCGTCGTGGCGGTGACCGCCGGGAAATTAGACTTTGGTCCGTGGGAGCAGATTTTCTATGGCGAATTTGACGGTCGCCGTCCGAAACGGGTGCTGGTGAAAATTATCGGGGAGTAGTCTTTGACGGCCGACGCCTAAATTTCCACCACCAGCCCGGGGTCAAATTTCTTGTTGAGTCTAAGGCCATGGTACCCGCGCGGGTTACACACCACATGCGTACCCGCTATTTCATAGTCGAATTTGCTGTGCGTCTGGCCGTGCACCCAGAGCGTGATGGGCTTGCCCATAAGGTATTCCAAGCGGTTGAAATAGGCAGCGTCCGCATGCGTGCGGTCGTCCAGGAATTCGGTCGCAATAGATTGAATAGACGGGGCGTGATGGGTGATCACAACGGTCTTGCCGTCAAACGGCTCATCGAGTTTCTTCCGCAGCCACGCTTTGAATTCCGCGTGCTTTTTTTGGGTATCCTCGGGACGTAATTTGCGAAGGCCCATCCCGGCCCTGATTTCGCGGTAATCACTTATCCTGCGGCGCGCATCGGACATGGCCAGCTTAAGATTGCCGGTGGCCGAGAAATCCGTCCAGCAGGTACCTCCCAAGAAGCGGACGTTGTTCTGAATAGCTTCATCGCATTCAAGCACGTGTACTTTCGTGCCAGCGGCTTTTTGCTTGAGCCGCTGCACCGTGCGATCAATGTGCCCCCCATAGAACTCGTAGTTACCCGGAACATAATAGACAGGCACTGAGAAATGCTTCACAGCCCAGTCGATACCGCCTTCTTTTACATGAATGTCCCCGGCAAGAATGACCGCATCCGCGCCGGTTTGAGGCGGCACAAATTCGCCTAGCTCGACGTGCAGGTTGCTAAGGATATGCAGCTTCATGTTCTCGCCAGAATTGCTTTCAGTTCACTTGAAGCCACAGTTTATCTCGGGACACGATTTGCCGTAAGCCCCTACACACGGTATGGTGCGCCGAACAACGGCGTTCAGTCACTCTCGCGCGATCCCGGAGCCTCTGAAGGCAGTCTTGGGCTACAGCGCCCGCAAAAAAGCCTAAAAATCTATCCAGGTCTAGTTTAATTCTTTTTTGCCAATGATCGATCTCAGATAACCGGCACGATTAGGGTATTCTATTGCTAATATTCTGGCTTGCGGGGTATTCACATGTTGCGAATCTTATCCAAAAGATTGACAGGTGTATCGCATAGCGCGTTAAGTCTCTCGGAGAAATAATATGCTAAGCCTTGTATTATCGACGATAGCCTTCTTTGTCGCGGGCTATTACTTCCGGCGCTATCTGGACGATATGGGCATGCCAAAAGGCATGACACGCAATCTCTTGATATTCTGCTTGGCGTTCGTGGTATCTTCCGGCGTCGCGTATATCGTCACCTGGGCCGCTTCCTGACCGCGTAGATATGCAGTTATGATTGCCCTAATTCGCACGTCCGTCCGCAATATTCCGACCTGGGGCAGGGACCCGCAAGTGAAGATGAACCGTGTGGCGACTTCTCGCAGCTGCAATGGCGCCATTGCCTAGAGCCTAAACTTAACTTCATCCTTTCCGGATTTGATCAATACTCCATACGCCACCCCCGGCAACCGACAGGTAAAGAAATACAAAGCAATACAGCACCGCCAACTCACCGTGGTTGAGCGCGGGATAGATGCCCTGTGGGGCGTGCGCAATGAAATACGCGAAGGCCATTTCTCCGGACAGAATGAACGCAACCGGTCGGGTGAACAGGCCCAACAGAACCAGAAAGCCGCCGAAGAGCTCGAGAACACCGGCAAATCCAATGAGCGAAAGCAGCTTAAGCTCGGCGAAAGCCGGAGAAGGTGGAAAAGCTAGGAGTTTCATTGATCCGTGCTCCATGAAGAGCAATGCAGTGACGATGCGCAGAACACTGAGCAGACGCGGCGACCAGCGCATGTACAATGTATCCATCCCGGACATACCTCCCCTTCGGTCAGAAATAATTCAAGTACTCTAGCACAACGCCTCGATTTTCATGCCCATCACTGGAAATTGAATGGCGCCGATCCTCAGTCGCCCCGCATCCGCATCGGGTCGCAGCGTCCTTAAATCGGCGTCAGAATTCGTATTCGATCTGAGCACGTAAATTCTGGCTGGGCGCGTTGTTCGACTTCACAAACAGAAATGCCGCGTTATACCGGATCGACTGGCGGCCTCCCAAAGCAAATTTTCCAAATATGGCGGGCCCCATGCGATGCTGTGGCGAAGGCTCGTCAATAGCATCCCAACTGTTCCAACTCCCCACATCGCCGAATCCCTGAAAACCGAATTCAATCTTTGGCTGCCACCGGTATTTGGCCTGCCACTGATAACCGTATTCCGCGCGCTGCGAGGAATGACTTCCAAAAATTTGTGTAAGCAGAAAATTGGCGTTTAGTTGCACTTTGCCCACATCTTTTTGAAAAAGTGGGCCGGCGACTACTTGATATCCTCCCTGGAGATCGTTTGGTTTCTCGATCTCCACTATCAAGCCCATATCTAGAGGATATTGGCCGGGTTCTGTCAGCTGAAATTTGTTTTCCCACTCCCAGGCATCGAAATGCGCTCCGCGATCGCTGGTATCCTGAAATACCGAATAAAATTCGGTAAACCAGCTTTGCGTCAGCCCAAAACCAAAACCTATGGAGGCGGCGCTGGTCCGGCCTTCGTCGGACTGCTTCCATGTACCTAATTTGAGATCTATCTCACGTTCGCCATACTCAACGGCCGGCAGAAATATATAGTCGTTTGGCTCGCCGGCGGCTGCGGCCAGCGGAATAACTGCAAATACTAAGGCGCACGCAATCTGGCGACAGCGCGTCGAGCTTACACTTTTAGTGTGCTCAATAAAGAGGGGTGGCCGGGTCCCGGCGTTTACGATAGATCCTCCAGGTTGAGCGGCGATTTTCAAAGCCGACAAGAAAAAGCCGCCAAATAATTTGGCTTGATTTAACACAGCCAGCCTCCCTCTCTGATGCGGCATGGATCGTATTACTGGCTGGCTGCTTTGTGCCGGTGACGGCGTGGCTGGCTGGCTAAAATGGACGCGTCTGCAAATATTAGACTACTTTGTGAGTATCAACTTTCCTGACGCAGTGATCCTCAAACGGTATTCTTGGCGACCGTGCTGTATGATGATTAGGCGCTTGCCTTTCATAAGTTGCCCGCTCGCAATTTTGATTGCGTTATCCGCGCCAGGTGCCTGTGGGTATCGTGTCTCCGCATCAATCGTGCTCATGGTATACCGATCCCGAACGTTTTCTGGACGCTGGCACGCTTACGCGAGTACCGGCCGGCGTGGTGCCGAACCGAGCAGCCGCATCAGGACAAATATCGTGGTAAGCGTACCCAGATAGACCAAAAGCTGGAGTTCGGTCGGCCGGTCCGTATAGCCGACCAAGGTATGCAAAACTTTGCCGAGGATGCTGTCGTCGGCAAGGAAATTCGAGGTATCCCAAAGTGTCCTAGCAAAAGGCCTCACGACGCCCGCGATTTGCAGAAAAGCGACCGCCTGAGCTGCCATACCAGCAGCGAGTAACGCGATCAACCAGCTAGTCACAGAAAAAAGATAACGGACCGGAATGCGCAGCAACCCGTTATACATAACTAGCGAGACGCTTGCGCCGAGCAGTACCCCCGCCACGCCTCCGACCGCCATAGCCAAAGGAGTATCTTTACTGGAAACAGCAATGCCGTAGAGGAACAGCACTACCTCGGAACCCTCGCGCAGCACTGCGATGCCGACGACAATGGAGAGTGCGGCCATGGTACGACTGCCGGAAGCAACGGCCTCGCCGACCGCCTTCACCGCCGCCGCAATCGCGCGACCGTGGCGCGCCATCCAGACATTGTGCCAAGCCAGCATGACTACGGCGACCAGCAGGATCACCGCGTTGAAGAGTTCTTGACCCGATCCGGCAAATGCGTTGCCGATCGCTCCCGCGAAGGCTGCCACCAGGCATGCGCCAGCGATGCCTCCGGCAATCCCGTAGCTGATCCAGAGTCCACGCATCGCAACGCCCCGCGTAGCAGCGAGCACAATGCCTACTACCAGGCCAGCCTCAATGACTTCCCGGAAAACGATAATGAGCGCCGCGATCATCAAGTTTCCTATTCAACAATAATCACGCCTTTGGCGCTATCCGAATGGAACTCACCGATGAACGGATATTGGCCGGGCGTCAGGGGCCCGATGTAAACAGGAGCCGTAAAATTCGCGGGGATAACCTTTTCACGATTTAACGCGTGACTGTCGAATTCCTCTGCAGATGAGTCTCGATTCTCTATCATGAGCCGGACTCTCTTCCCAGCGGGAACACGCAGTTGTGCGGGTTCAAATCGGTGATCGTGGATTGTTAGCTTGTATTGGAGATCTTCCGCAAACGCCATTGCAGGTACGACCAGGAAAAAAATGACTAGCAGCAACCGCACGATGCGCAATCTCCTAGATGGAAACTTTAACGTAATGATAATAATTCTTATTTAAAATTGCAATTAATTCCTTTAGCTCAATACAAATACAAGATAATATATGCATGATCAAGCACTTACGCGATGACATAATGGCAGCTATTTCAAGAGTCGGGAACAAAATTAAGGCAAAATCTTCCTGCAGTGCAATAGATATTATCAAAACCCTACTGTCGATGCAGGCTTATTTAGACGATTCACCAATGAGAACAATTGCGCTTTAATCATCGCGCGGCCCAATCTTGCAAGCTTTTCCTCACCAGGCTTTAGCCTTCCGGCGGTTCAAATTGAGCCTTTACAATTGTCGACTGATTTTCTTCGACATTGACTCTGAACACCTGCGCATACGGGGGAATCCTGCTTCTTATCACAACACGGTGCCTACCCGGTGTGACGGCAAGCTTTTTAAGAGGCGGGGAAATTCCTACTTTGGATCCATCGACAAAAATCTCGCCTCTCGGTGTTACGTCGAAGCTCAGGTAGCCCACTTCACTCACCGCGACCGCCGGTGCCGTGCTCATTTTGCCGCTTTGTGCGATTGCAGGTGTTCTGTTCCCGGGGTGAGTGGTCGAAGAGAGCGAGGATTCTGGCTCGCGGGCAGTGCTACCGGGCAACTCGCGTTTGGCGCCTGGTATGCTCAGGTTCCCGGTCAAACGCTTTTCATAGCTCGGCCACCATTCGACGAAAATTACATATAGAGCCACTGCCAGTAGAGCGAACCAACTTAAGGCAACAAGAAGCGTTTTTCTTTTGGAACCTTGCCCCGCGGAGTGTTTTAATTGCCGTTCCCTGCCTTTTGTGCCTGGCAATTCAATGATCGGATATGCACGATCCGTCTGGCTGGCGGAGTTTTTTGTTTGAGACGCTGGCGGAAGCACAGTTTCTTTTCTGGCATTAGGCACTAATTCGATGGTCTTTGCCCCCGTATCCATCCTGCGGGTTGCCCTACGTTCCAATGTCTTCTGTGGTGGCCATTTGACTTGCGCCAGCTGCGAGGGGGCCGGTGACAAGGTTTTGTAATGCCTTAGATCACGCGCAAGCTCGCTTGCTTTCTGGTACCGGTTTTCGGGAAGCTTAGCCAACGCCTTGGAAATTATGAAATCAAATACCACGGGGATCCGCTTATTGATTTTCAGAATATCAGCCGGCGTTTCATTTATGATCCGGTACATTATGGTGCTGATGGAATCCCCGTCGAACGGCGTTTTCCCTGTCACCATCTCATATAAAACTATTCCCAGCGAAAAGATATCGGATCGGCCGTCGACGGCTTTACCTACGATTTGTTCCGGCGACATGTATTTCGGCGAACCGAGAATCGTTCCGGTCTCGGTCTTTGAACCAGTTGGCAGGTGGGCAATGCCGAAGTCGGTGATCTTCACCTGGCCGGTTTTCGTGATCATGATATTCGCGGGTTTGATATCGCGATGCACGATGCCATGCTCCTGCGCATAGGCTAGGCCTTCCGCAATTTGTGCGCCGATCTCGCTGATCCGGTCAAACGACATGCTTGTACCTGCCTTGAGAATTTCGCGCAGGGACTGACCTTCCAGGTATTCCATTGCAATATAGGCTGTATGTTCGGTTTCGCCCGCGTCATAAATAGTGACTATGTTGGGATGATTGAGGCGGCCAGCCGACTTCGCTTCACGATAGAAACGCTCTTCAAAGTCCTCGAACTCGTCTTTTGGCAAATCCAAGTTGATCGCCTTGATAGCCACGGTGCGCTCGATCACCGGGTCAACCGCTTTGTAGACGGTACCCGTAGTGCCGTGCCCCAGCTTCGATTGAATTTCGTAACGACCTAACTTTTGAATTGCCACGGGAATTTCACCGCTAATTTTCGCGCAAGATCGGGGTCGGGAAGAAATTACAAGATACGAATTTTAGCGGAATTTACTACTCCGCGATATGTCGCGTTTCTCATCTTTTTCGCTATGCTTCGATACATTATGCAACGACGGGGAGGCGGGCGATCGAACCAAAAATATTGGCGTTGGGGAAGGAAGTTCCAAAGTAGAAGTTCAGCGTCGCCGAATGCGGCTGCTATTCCACGGTCACCGACTTCGCGAGATTGCGCGGCTTATCGACGTCGGTGCCTCGGTGCAGTGCAGCGTGATACGCGAGGAGCTGCAGCGGTACAACGTGCAGAATCGGACTCAAATAGCCCGCATGCTCCTGCATGCGAATGACGTGTATTGCCTCGTCTTCCTGGACATGCGAGTCCGCGTCTGCGAACACATAAAGCTCGCCACCACGCGCGCGTACCTCCTGCAAATTCGACTTGAGTTTTTCCAGCAACACGTCGTTGGGTGCCACCGCGACGACCGGCATGTCCCTGTCCACCAGCGCGAGCGGCCCGTGTTTCAGCTCTCCAGCCGGATACGCTTCCGCATGAATGTAAGAAATTTCTTTGAGCTTAAGTGCGCCTTCCATGGCAATTGGATGATGGATACCCCGCCCCAGGAACAGCGCATGCTGTTTGGCCGCGAATCGCGCTCCCCATTCCGACACCTGATTTTCCAATCCCAGCACGTTTTGCACCGCGCTCGGCAGGTGCCGCAGGGCAGCCAGCCACTCGGATTCACGCTTTTCAGAGAGACGTCCATGCTGCTTGCCCAGTATCATCGCGAGCATGAACAGCGCGACGAGCTGGGTAGTGAAGGCCTTGGTCGAGGCAACTCCGATTTCAGGTCCTGCACGAGTCATGTATCTTAGCCCCGATTCCCGCACTAGAGCCGATTCTGGAACGTTGCATATGCAAAGCGTGTGCATGTGGCCCAGCGATTTTGCGTGCTTGAGCGCGGCCAGCGTGTCAGCAGTCTCGCCGGATTGTGATATGGCGATCACCAGCGCATCGAGATTCGGCACGGTGTCGCGGTAGCGGTATTCACTTGCCACCTCGACATTGCACGGAATTCCTGCAAGACCCTCGAGCCAATAACGGGCAACAAGACCGGCATGATAGCTGGTGCCGCAAGCGATTATCAGAACGCTTTTAACGCGCGCCAGAGTGTGTGCGGCGCCGGGCCCAAATATTTCGGGAGCAAGCATCGCACCCATCCCTTCCAGCGTGTCGGAAATTGCCTGCGGCTGCTCGTGTATCTCCTTCTCCATATAGTGATGATAGTTGCCGAGTTCCGCCGCTTCCGGATTCAGTTCGCTCAAGTGCACCTCGCGCTTCACCGTGTTACCGCTGGCGTCAATCACGCGGAAAGCGGATAAGCTGACGTCGGCAATATCGCCCTCTTCCAGATAAACGATTTTCTGCGTCACGGGCAAAAGCGCAGATACGTCCGAAGCGATGAAGTTTTCCCGACTGCCTAAGCCCAGTAGAAGCGGACTGCCTTTGCGCGCGCAAATCAGCCGCTGCGGCTCGCTGGAATCGACCACCCCTATGGCGTATGCGCCTTTTAATTCCGCTAGCGCGCGGCGCGTCGCATCCAGCAAATCCCTGCTCTTGCGGAAATGAAAGTGAATCAAATGCGCGATAACCTCGGTATCGGTTTCGGATGCAAATTCGTATCCCAGCGTTTTAAGTTTCTCGCGCAAAGCCTCGTGATTCTCTATGATTCCATTGTGCACCACCGCCAATGTGTCCCCGCTCACATGCGGATGCGCGTTACGCTCGGTGGGGGCACCATGAGTTGCCCATCGCGTATGGGCGATGCCCAACTGCCCGTGGACCTTTTCCTTCTGCGCCTGGCTGCTCAATTCGGCCACACGCCCCACGCTGCGAATGCGCTTCAATCCGCCGTTTACCACCGCGAGCCCTGCCGAATCGTAGCCGCGATATTCCAGGCGTCTTAGCCCCTCTAGCAAAATAGGCACTACGTCACGTTGAGCTATGGCGCCCACTATTCCGCACATTTCAAAGGCCCCGTGAATTGTGAAAAGTGAAAAGTGAAACGAAACAGGCAAGCAAGACCGTACGGTTTCGGCAACGCGGGTTTTGACGTTTCACGTTTCACCGTTCATGTTTCCCTTTTTTCTGTGGACGTTTCCATCCGCGAACGGAAATCTGCTTGACACGCGACAGCGTGAGCTCGCCCGCCGGCGCGTCCCGCGTCACGGTAGTGCCAGCGCCGATAGTTGCGCCTTTGCCGATCGTGACGGGCGCCACAAGCTGGGTATCCGAGCCGATAAATACGTTGTCCTCAATCACAGTACGCAGCTTATTGGCGCCGTCGTAATTGCAGGTTATGGTACCGGCGCCAATATTGACATCCTTACCCACCGTAGCATCGCCTACGTAACTTAAGTGATTGGCCTTGCTTCGATTGGCGACACGGCTGTTTTTCATTTCGACGAAATTGCCGACATGCACCCCGTCTTCCAGCACCGTTCCGGGGCGGATGCGCGAATAGGGTCCGATGCGGCAGTCTCTACCAATTTGTGCGCCATCGATCACGCAATATGGCAGAAGTTCCGTGCTTGCGGCGACCTTTACATTCTTAAGCACGCAATACGCCCCTACTTTAACTTCATTGCCCAGGGCCACTGTGCCTTCGAAGATACAGCCGACGTCGATATTCACGTCTGTGCCGCACAGGAGCTCGCCGCGAATATCAATGCGTTCGGGGTCAGCAAGCGTAACGCCGCGCTCGAGCAATAGCCTCGCCCGTTGCCGCTGATATTCGCGCTCAAGCTCAGCGAGCTGCAGTTTACTGTTGACACCCAGCGTCTCCCAAAAATGTTTCGGCTGAACTGCAGAAACTTTGGCTCCATCTTTAATCGCCAGTGCCACGATGTCGGTGAGATAGTATTCTTGCTGAGCGTTGTTGTTGTTCAGGCGGCTTAGCCAATTGTGCAGCGGCAAGTTTGGGATCGCCATAATGCCGGTGTTGACTTCCCGGATTTCCCGCTCGGACGCTGTCGCGTCTTTGTCTTCGACGATGCGTGATATTTTGCCATACGCATCGCGCACAATGCGCCCGTAACCGGCGGCTTCCTGTAGCTGCACTGTCATTATCGTGAGCTGTCCCGACCTCAGCATCCGCCTAAGGGTGTCCGCCGCAATTAATGGCACATCGCCATACAGTACGAGCGTGACGCCATTCTTGTCCAAATGCGGCAATGCTTTCTTTAGCGCATGACCGGTGCCCAGCTGCGGCTTCTGCTTGACCAGAATCACATCGGCGCCTTTGAACTGATCGGGCACCCTGCCGCCACCATACACTACGCAAAGCTTCGCGGGTTTCAGCGCGCGTGCAGTATCCAGCACATGCTGCAACAGCGGTTTGCCGGCAAGCGTGTGAAGCACCTTTGGCAAATGCGAGCGCATGCGCTTGCCTTTCCCGGCAGCGAGTACGACGATATTCAACATGGTCTTATCGGCAGATTATGGCACAACGAACAGTGGATTTCAGCGTAGCCCAGCACCGGCAAGTTTTCTGAAAACATAGCGCTCTAATGCCTGTTTCTGCGCGCCGCTAAGGAAAAGACCGGTTTTAGTTCTGCGCCATAGAATATCGTCTGCACTCCGCGCCCATTCATGTTCGATGAAGTAATCAACTTCGCGGCTGAATAGTCCCGCGCCGAAATCCTTCCCCAAGTCGGATATTTCAAATGTGTCCTGCAACAGGCCGCGGACCAAACTGCCGTGCCGCCGGGCGAGGTCCCGTAAAAGCACGGGCGGCAAATGTGGATAGGCATTTTGCAAACCGAATAGAAACTGCTCGAAATCTGCCCCGGGAATATCGCCTCCCGGCAAAGGCTGCCGCGCGGTCCAGGGCGATTTTATAGATAACAACCAGGGCGAAAGAAGCCGAAGCGCAGTTTCAGCGAGCTTGCGGTACGTCGTGATCTTCCCGCCGTACACGGATAGCAGCGGCAGCTGACCGTTGTCGTCCGCTTCCACTATAAGCCTATAATCGCGGCTCACGTCGGATGGATTTGGATTCCCGTCGTCATAAAGCGAGCGCACGCCGCTGTAATGCCACACCACTTCGGAGGGATGAATCCTGCCTACAAAATAATGATTCACCGCGTCGCAGAGGTACTCGATTTCGGCATTTGATGCGCTTGCCGTTCTGGGGTCGCCCTGGAAAGGAATGTCGGTAGTGCCAATCAAAGTAAATTTTTCCTGAAACGGAATGGCGAACACGACGCGTTGATCATAATTCTGCAGAAGATAAGCGTGATTCCCCTGGTACGGTCGCGGTATCACGATATGACTGCCTTTCACCAGTCGGACTTTGTGCTCGGTCTTCTGTGCAATGACCTCTTCAAATAACGAGTGAACCCAGGGACCTGCGGCGTTGACCACGGCTTTGGCCTTCACTTCAGTGCGCCCGCGCTCACGCTCCAGTGTTGCTTGCCAAAATTTTCCATTGCGCCTGGCCGAAATGCAACGCGTGTATGGCAGGATGCGTGCGCCCAGGTCTTGAGCGCCGCGCATGTTTGCTATCACGAGCCTCGCATCGTCCACCCGACAATCGGAATAAACAAAGCCCTTATTAAACTGATCTCGTAGTGGGGCGCCGTACCGGCTCTGACGCAAATCTACCGCGCGGGATGCCGAAAAGGTCCCCGTGCCTCCCAGATGATCGTAAAGTAACAGACCCAAGCGCAACATCCAGGCCGGTCGCATTGTTCTCGCACGGGGCAAAACGAACTCAGTTGGGGAGACGAGGTGCGGGGCGCTTTTTAGCAGTACCTCGCGCTCGCTTAAGGCCTCCTTTACCAAGCGCAGGGCGTACTTTTCTAGGTAACGCAGTCCGCCGTGAATAAGTTTGCTGCTCGCCGAACTGGTGGCGCCACCCAGATCCCCTTGTTCGCAGAGCAGAACAGCCAGACCCCGGCCCGCCGCATCGCGAGCAATGCCTGCGCCGTTGATACCGCCACCGATAATCAGTAGGTCAACCGTATCCTGCGCCATGCGCGCAAAGCCGGGGGGCAAACCGGGACTGCCTTGGCAATGGTAACGAGCGTATTGGCGGCAAGAAAACTATTTCTTGCGCAGCCTGCGGATCGCGGCGAGCTGGGCCGCGAGCGATGCCACCTCGGCCTCGACCATCGCCACTTCCTGCTTATCTTTGGCGGTAGTACGCGCTTCCTCGGCTTGCTTGATGGCTTCCAATGCCTTCGCTTCGTCCAGATCCTTACCGCGGATCGCAGTATCAGCCAGCACGGTGATCAGCTTCGGCTGCACCTCGAGAATTCCTCCCGCCACAAACACCAACATTTCTTCTTCCTGGTTCGGGATCTTCACGCGTACCGTACCCGGTTTGATGCGGGTCATAAGCGGCGCATGATGCGGATATATACCGAGTTCGCCCAATTCGCCGGGAAGTACTACAAATTCAGCGTCACCCGAAAAAATGAATTCTTCGGCACTGACAATATCTACGTGTATAGTATGAGCCATCCCAAATTCCAGGTGGGGAGCAAGCTAAGAGCGGCCAAAGCGAAACGCGGTTTTATGCTTGCATGACTGTCTTGACTTCACTGTAACGTCTTCGCTTTTTCCACGGCCTCTTCGATGGTTCCCACCATGTAAAATGCCTGCTCGGGCAGTTGGTCGTAATCGCCGGCAATGATGCCCTTGAAGCCTTTTATGGTGTCATTGAGTGTTACGAATTTACCTTTCTGACCGGTGAAAACCTCCGCCACGCTGAAGGGCTGCGACAAAAAACGCTGGATCTTGCGTGCACGCGCCACTACCAGCTTATCCTCGGGGGAGAGCTCGTCCATCCCGAGAATGGCGATGATATCGCGCAACTCTTTGTAGCGCTGCAGGGTCGCCTGCACCGAACGCGCCGTATTATAGTGCTCTTCGCCGATCACTTTGGGGTCCATTTGGCGCGATGTGGAGTCCAGCGGATCCACTGCGGGATAAATGCCGAGCGAGGCGATATCACGCGACAGCACCACAGTGGAATCGAGGTGCCCAAAAGTGGTGGCGGGAGACGGGTCAGTCAGGTCGTCGGCGGGCACATAAATCGCCTGAATCGAAGTGATCGAACCCACCTTGGTAGAAGTGATTCGCTCCTGCAAACGTCCCATTTCCTCAGCCAGCGTCGGCTGGTAGCCGACCGCGGACGGCATGCGGCCAAGCAGCGCGGATACTTCAACTCCCGCCAGTGTGAAGCGGTAAATATTATCGATGAACAGCAGCACGTCGCGACCCTCGTCGCGGAAAGATTCAGCGATGGTGAGACCAGTTAATCCGACACGCAGTCGATTGCCTGGCGGCTCGTTCATTTGGCCAAACACCATCGCCACCTTTGACTCGGGCAGATTATCGAGCTTGATCACCCCTGCCTCGATCATTTCGTGATAGAAGTCGTTGCCCTCGCGGGTTCGCTCGCCCACGCCGGCGAAAACAGAAAGACCCGAGCGCGCCTTTGCGATGTTATTGATGAGTTCCAACATATTTACCGTTTTACCGACGCCGGCGCCTCCGAACAATCCTACCTTACCACCCTTGGCGAAAGGGCACACTAGATCCATTACCTTGATTCCGGTTTCCAGCAACTCCTGACTTGCGGAGAGCTCCTCGAAGCTCGGTGCTTCCTCGTGAATCGGGCGTTTCTCATCGAATTTTATGGGACCGCCTTCGTCAATTGGCCGACCCAGCACGTCCATGATCCGCCCAAGCGTGCCGTGTCCGACCGGCACGGATATCGGCGCCCCGGTGTTTATCACCTTCATGCCGCGTCGCAGCCCTTCCGATGCGCCCAGTGCAATAGTGCGCACCACACCATCGCCCAGTTGCTGTTGCACTTCCAGCGTGAGATCAATTTTCAACTGGGGATCGAGCGTGAGCGCGTCATAGATCTCGGGCAAATCTTCGCGCGCGAATTCCACGTCGATCACCGCGCCAATGCACTGTACAATTTTGCCTTCACTCATGGTATTTATCCTATAAATACAAAATCAAGTTTGCCTTAAGCAAAGTTGCCGCAAAGCGAAGCAAGTCCTTTGTCACCCGCGCATTCAGCACTGCCCATTGCCGCTTCGGGCGAACTGATGTTCAAACTGCCACCGCGTCATACTGCCGCCGCGCCTGGACGATTTGGTCTCGCCGTAACGTACGCATCGCGCACATTAGTCTCGCCCGATCGTTTAGAGCGCCGCGTCATACTGCCGCCGCGCCGCCCACGATCTCAGACAACTCTTTAGTAATCGCTGCCTGGCGCGATTTGTTATAGACCAGCACGAGATCGTCGATCACCTTGCCCGCGTTGTCGGAAGCTGCCTTCATGGCTACCATGCGGGCCGACTGCTCGCATGCCATGTTTTCGCACACGGCCTGATATACCAGCATTTCGATGTAGCGCTTCAAAACTTCATCCAGCACATATTTCGCATCCGGCTCATAGATATAATCCCACCTGCCTTCCGGTGCGCCCAATCTCTCGCCCGAGAACGGCAGCAGTTGCTCCATTACCGGTTCCTGCTTCATGGTGTTAATGAAGCGGCTGTAGAAAATCATCAAGCGGCCGAATCGCTCCTGAGTATAGCCATCGAGCATTACTTTTACAGCGCCGACAAGCTTTTCCATATGCGGCTTGTCGCCAAGGCCCACAACCTGAGAAACAATATTCGCACCTAGGCGCAGCATGAAGCCAAGACCTTTGTTGCCGATGCTGCAGACCTCGAATTGCTGGCCTTGGGCTTCCCACTCCTTCAATTTCTGGAGGGTGAGCCTAAACAGATTAGTGTTGAGCCCTCCACACAAACCTTTATCTGTAGTGACAAGGATTATGCCCAGTTTCTTCGCAACGGGTCGCTCAACCAGAAATGGGTGACGGTATTCCGTACTGGCGTAAGATAGATGCGCTGCGATGTTGCGGATTTTTTCTCCATAAGGACGAGCTTGGCGCATGCGGTCCTGTGCTCGGCGCATTTTCGAGGCAGCGACCATTTCCATTGCCTTGGTGATCTTGCGTGTGTTCTGCACGCTCTTAATTTTATTCCTGATTTCCTTCGAACTTGCCATTTATAAGCTCTCTGCGCGTCGGTACGCGCTGCGGATTGTGATGGATCAGTACACCGCGTTCTTTTTGAAGTCCTGCATACCTTGATGCAGTTTTTCTTCATCTTCCTTAGATAGATCCTTGTTTGACTCGATGCGGTTGACCAAATCGCCGTACTTGACCTTGAAGTAATCGCGCATTGCGCGTTCTGCAGCGAGCGCCTTCTTCACATCAATATCGTCGAAATAACCATTGTTGACCGCAAACAGCGTCAGCGCCATCTCCGAAACTTGCAGCGGCTCATACTGCGGCTGTTTCATCAGTTCGGTTACCATGCGGCCGCGTTCCAGCTGCTTGCGCGTCGCCTCATCAAGATCGGAAGCAAATTGGGCAAATGCAGCCAGTTCTCGGTATTGCGCGAGCGATAGCCGCACTCCGCCGCCCAGCTTTTTAATCACCTTGGTCTGCGCCGCGCCGCCTACCCGCGACACCGATATACCGGCGTTGATCGCCGGACGAATGCCAGCATTGAACAGATCGGTTTCCAAAAAAATCTGGCCATCCGTGATCGAAATCACATTGGTCGGAACGAACGCCGTTACGTCGCCGGCCTGTGTTTCAATTATCGGCAGCGCCGTGAGTGATCCGGTCTTGCCCTTCACTTTTCCGTTGGTGCTGCGCTCAATGTACTCATCGTTCACTCGAGCAGCACGCTCCAACAGGCGCGAATGTAGATAGAATATGTCGCCAGGATATGCTTCGCGTCCCGGCGGACGACGTAGCAGTAGAGAAATCTGCCGATACGCCCAGGCCTGCTTGGTCAAGTCGTCATATATAATTAGTGCATCCTGGCCGTTGTCGCGAAAATACTCGCCCATGCTGCAGCCGGAATAGGGGGCGATATACTGCAACGCTGCGGACTCGGAAGCAGAAGCAGCGACTACGATGGTATAGGCCATGGCTCCAAACTGTTCGAGTTTTCGCACCACGTTGGCAATGCTGGAAGCCTTTTGTCCTATCGCGACATAAATGCAAATCAGGTTCTTGCCTTTCTGGTTGATGATGGTGTCCACCGCCACTGCAGTCTTGCCGGTCTGGCGGTCGCCGATGATGAGTTCGCGCTGGCCGCGGCCGATCGGTACCATGGAGTCAATCGCTTTCAAGCCGGTCTGCACCGGCTGCGATACCGATTTGCGCCACACCACGCCTGGCGCGATTTTCTCAATGGGTGCAGTTTGCTTCGCTTGAACCGGGCCTTTGCCGTCGATCGGCTGGCCGAGCGAATTCACCACGCGCCCGATCAGCGCTTCACCTATCGGGACTTCCAGAATGCGGCCGGTGCACTTTACGGTGTCGCCCTCGCTGATGTGCTCATACTCGCCCAGTACCACAGAACCTACTGAGTCGCGTTCCAGATTGAGCGCTAGGCCGAAGGTGTCTTTCGGAAATTCCAGCATCTCGCCCTGCATCGCATCGGAAAGGCCGTGTATGCGGCAGATGCCGTCGGTTACCGAAATCACGGTACCCTGCGTGCGTGATTCGGCGGTCACCGCGAGATTTTCTATTCTGTTTTTAATCAGTTCACTGATTTCCGTGGGATTAATTTGCATTTTTGCTCCTAAATTAGTCCGGGTCGCGAATTCAGACTGTTAACGCCCTGCGCATGGCGTCCAGTTTGCCGCGCAACGTGGTATCCAAGACGTGGTCGCCTACTGTAATTTTAATGCCGCCTATCAGCTCGGGTGCGACGTTAAGCTGAGTGACAATTTTGCGCTGGTACCTGTGCCGGAGCCGCTGTACTAATTCGTTCTCCTGTTCTTTGCTCAGCGGATACGCCGAATCAATCTTCACTTCGAGCACGCTTTCTTGCTCGGCCTTGAAAGCTTCAAACAATTCCCGGATTTCCGGCAGCAACACAAGACGGTCGTTGGACGCGAGCACCTGCACGAGATTTCTGCCCGGGCCATCGAGTCTTTCTCCGCAAATACCAAGCAGCAGGCTCGCGACCTGCGCAGCGCTGAAATTCGGGTCATTGACGTAGACGGCTACGCGCGCATCTTTCACCACAGTTTCCAAGAGCGCCAGCTTGGCTGACCACTGGGACAGGGTACGCGTCTCGTCGGCCAGCCTGAATATGGCTTCTGCGTATGGCCGGGCTATGGTGACGTTTTCCGCCATGCTATTCTCTAAAGTTCGCTCTCGATGCTCTTTAGCAGGTCGGCATGCACCTTGGCATCTACTTCGCGGCGCAGGATTTTCTCGGCACCCGCTACCGCCAACGCGGAGACCTGGCCGCGTAATGCTTCCTTGGCGCGGCTGACTTCTTGGGTAATTTCCGCTTTGGCGCCCGCGATAATTCGGTCGCCTTCACTCTTGGCGGCTTGCTTGGCGTCCTCGATGATTTGTAGAGCTCGTTTCTCCGCCTGGGCGATGATATCTGAGACTTGCTGCTTGCCTTCGCGCAGAATTTCCACGGAACGATTGGTTGCTAGCTCCAACTCGTGCTTGCCGCGTTCCCCTGCCGCGAGACCATCCGCGATGCGCTTGCTGCGCTCCGCCATCATGCGAGTCAATGGACCCCAAAGAAACCGGTGAATAAACCAAACCAAAACCGCAAAGGTCATCATTTGACCGACAAGCGTAGCCGTCACGTTCACGTCTAAACTCCTTCTTTAGGTCTGTGCAGCGCTTTTCGCTGGAACCCTGATCACAATTAGCCGGCGCCCGCTTTGACTGCGTTCAACGCGGCCCCGAGAAACGGATTGGCAAAAGTAAAATACATGGCGAAAGCCAGCACAATAAACGGGAATGATTCCATCAGGCCGGCAGTGATGAACATATTAATGCGAAGCACCGGCAGCATCTCCGGCTGCCGGGCGATGCCCTCAATGTATTTCGAGCAAATGAGGCCCCAACCCAAAGCGGAACCCAATCCTGCAGCAGCGAGAATGATACCTACTCCTACTGCTGTATAGGCGTAAACCATGCCGACCAAATTAATCATGCCTGCTTCCATGCTGTCTCTCCCAAAAAATTACTAAATGAAATTTCCTGCGCTCTCAGTGTTCGTCGTCCAGACTTTGATGCGCCAGCGCTAAATACATGATGGTTAAGATCATGAATATAAAAGCCTGGAGAGTGATAATCAAAATATGGAAGATTGCCCAGGCCGTACCGGGCAGCCAGATTATCCACCAAGGAAGCAGTGCAATCAGCAGAAACACCAGTTCGCCCGCGAACATGTTACCGAATAACCGCAAACCAAGGCTGAGGGGCTTGGCAAGTTCTTCAACGACACCCATGACGAAATTGATCGGAATCAGCCATTTCCCAAATGGATGAAACAGAAAACCCTTGAGATAGCCCCAGGCACCTTTGGTTTTGACGTTGTAAAACACGACGAGGATAAACACGCATAGCGCCATTCCAAGGGTAGTGTAAGGATCAGCAGTTGGCACCACTCTGAGGTAATGTAGTCCTAGATATTGGGCTGCCTTGGGTAACAGGTCTACCGGGATCAAGTCCATACAATTCATGAGAAAAATCCAAAGAAACACGGTTAGGGCGAGCGGACCGATAAGCGGATTATATCCAGGAAACGCTGACTTGATCTGGCTGTCCACGAATTCCAGAATGGCCTCCAATAAATTCTGCGCTCCACGGGGATTTTCGAGATTCAGGTTGCGTCCGACGCGCCAGCTCAAAAATACCAGAAGTCCGCCCAGCAACCAGCCGAAAAACAGAGTGTCGACGTTAAATGTCCAGAATCCATGCCCGATCTGCAGGTAGGTCAAATGATGTTGTATGTATTCAACTGGATTGGGTTTCACCGCTTCGCTCACATTAATATCAAAGCGGACGCCGCACACTTCCCAGATTAATCGCGAAACCCAGTTGCGCCACAACAAACGCGACAATTAAAGGAATAGGCGCAAGTTTGAACCAACCCATTCCCGCGGCCAACAGCGCCAGCGTTACAATAAACTTGGGGAGAACGCCGGCGTATAGCCCTAATTGACTCGCGGTGTCGCCCTGCCTGACGATTTCCGGGGTGCGAGAAATCCGCCGTCCCAGTAACCATGTGCCAATCAACGCCACTCCACCGCCATAGATTGCCGCCCCGGCTTGTGGGCCTCCCAGCAGTGCAAACATTAGCGCTGCGCTAATCAAGGTCAGTACAATTTGGGTAACCAGAACCCTACGGACACTTTTATTGAGAAGTTCAGCAGCGTGAGTCATTATGATTTATGCAGAGGACCGGGGGGATTTTCCAGACAACTGCTGCACCGCGAAAAGTGGAGAGTTTAACTGCCACTGCTTCAAGTCGTCAAGCGCAAACATTATCGTAGAACCAGTCATTTAACACCGGTGCCGGAGGCTCGTATCAAACCGTTATTAGCGTCCTTATCGATTTTTAGTACCTCTTCTGCAGGCGTTCTCGCGATTCATTTTTCTGCGCCACCGCTTGCCCGCTTTGCGTAAAACGCTTTGCTGGCAGTTTCTCCCGATTGTTGAGCTTTTGGCCGGAAAACCTTTTTTGCGTTCCGGATCGGTAATTTCTGTGGACCCGGGACACAATCTCAAATTAAAGTGGTGCCGCCACTCACAAGGCAGGAATACCTCATGTCACTACGCGCCACCCGTTAGTTGCACCCATCTGCAGAATTCAGTGCTTACGCAATTTACTGATTAGACTGTCGAGCTCGTCGAGGCTCGAATAATCAATAATCAGTTTGCCTGCGCCGCGCTTCCCCGGGCTAATGCGTACAGTGGTGCCCAATTTTTCCGACAGCTCCTCCTGCAGTCTGATGAGGTCACGGTCCGGTTTTACCGCCTTTTTGTGGACGGGCTTTTCCCGCTCTTTAGCAAGTCTTTCGGTTTGCCGCACTGAAAGTCCTTCTTGCGCAATCCGATTCGCCAGCTGGATTTGCTTTGCCGCGTTCATACCCAAAAGCGCCCGCGCGTGCCCCATGTCAATCTTGCCTTCCAACAACAGCTGCTGCACCGGTGCGGCAAGATTAATCAGGCGCAACAGGTTGGTTACTGCCGTGCGCGAACGGCCTACGGCTTCAGCCGCGCTCTGGTGAGTCATCTTGAATTCGCTAATTAAAAGCTGGATGCCGTTGGCTTCTTCCAAAGGATTCAGGTCTTCGCGCTGAATGTTTTCAATCAACGCCATCGCTAATGCAGATTCATTAGGGACCTGTCTCACCAGCGCTGGGACGTGCGTTAGTCCGGCCATTTGCGCGGCGCGCCAGCGACGCTCGCCTGCGATCATTTCGTAATGGCCCGTCGCGAGGGGCCGCACCAGTATCGGTTGCATCACCCCTTGCGCCTTGATGGACTGCGCGAGCTCCGCCAGCGATTCAGGGTCCATGCGCGTGCGCGGCTGGTATTTGCCAGTCTGAATTTGTTCGATGGCCAGCGTCACCAGCCGCTCCGCGGCCTCCTGCGCATCATCGTCCCGCGCGAGGAGCGCGTCCAGACCGCGTCCCAGACCCTTTATTTTCACCCGTATTTCCCTGTCATGCCGCAGCGGGCTCTACGCCAGCGCGGTTCAAGATTTCACCAGCCAACGCGACATACGCTTGCGCGCCCTTGGAAGTGCTATCGTAGCTGATTGCGGGGACGCCATGGCTCGGGGCTTCGGCAAGCCGGATATTACGCGGAATAATAGTGTCGTAAACTTTATCGCCGAAGTGCTGCTTGAGCTGCTCTGAAACCTGCTGCGCAAGCACGTTTCGCGCGTCAAACATCGTGCGCAGCAAGCCTTCGATTTGCAGAACAGGATTAAGGTTGGTGCGCACTTTCTTGATCGTTGATACCAGATCGCTTAAACCCTCCAGCGCATAATATTCACATTGCATGGGAATCATCACCGCATGCGCCGCGCAGAGTGCGTTTAACGTCAGCAGATTAAGTGCCGGAGGGCAATCAATGAGAATGAAGCCATAATTATCCTGGACGTCGCGCAACGCCTGTTTTAACCGGGTTTCACGGTTTGGCAAATCCACCAGTTCGACCTCCGCGCCGGCAAGATCGCGGTTTGCTGGAATCAAATCGAACCCGCCGCTCTCGGAAGTCCGCCGTACCTCGCCTATAGCAGCGCTTCCCAGCAACACCTGATATACCGTCCGCTGCAGCTCGCGCTTGTCTATGCCGCAACCCATCGTGGCATTGGCCTGTGGGTCCATATCGATAAGCAACACTTTATGTCCCGTCGCCGCAAGGCTGGCTGCCAGGTTTACGCTGGTGGTGGTTTTTCCCACCCCGCCTTTTTGATTTGTGACCGCGAGAATTTTAACCATGATTGCGACGTCTAATTTTTGACAACCACCAAGTGGCGCTGCACCTTGTGACCCGGGATTTTCAGCGCTATAACACTTTCTAAAACGTGTCCGTCTGGCAATTGCTCGATTTCTTCGTGCGGGTAAACACCTTTCATTGCTGCGAATCTCCCGCCTTCATCCAGCAAATGCTTTGATAAAGCCACGAACTCGGCGAGATCTGAGAACGCGCGGGAAATTATCAGATCAAATCTTTGCGTCGGAAACCACGTTTCCACACGTTCACAGCACACCGTAACATTAGCGAGTTTTAAGTCCATCGCTACCTGTTTCAAAAATGCGGCTTTCTTGTGGCTGCTATCCAGTAGGGTCAAATTCCAATCGTTCCTCGCGATTGCGATCGGTATTCCCGGTAGCCCGGCCCCGCTGCCTACATCCAGAATCTGCCGCCCTTGGATGTGCGGCACCACCGCCAAGCAGTCAAGCAGGTGATGGCTGATCATCTTTTGCGGCTCGCGCAACGCGGTGAGGTTATACACCTTGTTCCATTTCTGAAGTAACGCAAGATAATCAAGCAAGCTGCGCAACTGTTGGGGCGAAATCTTGAGCCTCAAGGCGCTTATGCCTTGTTGCAGCTCACTCGCCAGGTTCATGCTGTCTTTTTACGCTTGCCGGGAAAGCCGCGCCTCAAATGAACCAGCAATAACGAAATCGCGGCAGGAGTCACGCCAGATACGCGCATCGCCTGGCCCAGCGTTTCCGGCCGGTGCTGATTAAGCTTTTGCCGAACCTCGACCGAAAGCCCACGAACGTCTTCATAATCCAGATCCAAAGGCAGGCGCGTCGTTTCATAATCTTCGTGACGCGAAACTTCTTCGAGCTGGCGCTCGATGTAACCCTGGTATTTCGTCTGAATTTCCACCTGCGCCGCGACTATTTCGTCATCGACCGCGGGACCGGCCGCCGGAATGGTCATAAGCGAAGCGTAGGTCACCTGGGGCCGGCGTAACAAATCTGCCAGTGAATATTCGCGTTCGATGGCGTTGCCTAAAACGCGTTCCGCATCTCTTCGCGCAAGTAGCTTGGGATTAATCCACGTCGTTTTCAGCCGCTCCAGTTCACAGGCTACCGCCTCGCGCTTGCTTTCGAAATGTTTCCAGCGGGCATCGTCCACGACGCCAAGGCGTCTGCCGATTTCGGTGAGTCGCATATCCGCGTTGTCTTCGCGCAACTGCAGGCGATACTCGGCGCGGCTCGTGAACATTCGGTAAGGCTCGCTCACGCCGCGGGTAATGAGATCGTCTACCAGCACGCCGAGGTACGCTTCGTTGCGCCGCGGGCACCAGGGTTCCTTACCTTGCACCCTTAGCCCCGCGTTGATTCCGGCGAGCAGCCCCTGCGCCGCGGCCTCTTCGTATCCGGTGGTACCGTTGATCTGCCCAGCGAAGAATAGGTTACGCAATGCTTTAGTCTCCAGCGAGCTTTTGAGTCCGCGCGGATCGAAATAGTCGTATTCAATGGCGTAGCCCGGGCGCGTGATAAATGCGTTTTCCAGGCCCTTGATTGACTGCACCATTGCAAGCTGTACGTCGAACGGCAGACTGGTAGAGATGCCGTTGGGGTAAATTTCGTTCACCGTTAATCCTTCGGGCTCCAGAAAGATCTGATGCGATTGTTTTTCTGCAAAGCGATGAATCTTATCCTCAATTGACGGGCAATAACGCGGTCCAATGCCCTGGATAACTCCGGTAAACATCGGCGAGCGATCCAATCCGCCGCGAATGATGTCATGCGTGCGCAGATTGGTATGCGTGATCCAACAGGACAATTGTCTCGGGTGCATTGACTGTTTGCCCATAAACGAAAAGACCGGCACAGGTTCATCGCCCGGCTGTACTTCCATCGCCGAGAAATCCACCGTGCGGCTGTCTATGCGCGGCGGAGTGCCGGTTTTGAGCCTGCCAACCGGAAGTTTGAGTTCCCGCAGCCGCGCTGCGAGGCTGATGGCCGGCGGATCACCGGCGCGCCCCCCTTGATAGTTGGATAATCCGACATGAATTAACCCGGACAGAAATGTACCGGTCGTCAGCACCACGGCGCGCGCGCCGAAACGCATGCCAAGCTGCGCCACCACCCCGGTCACTCGGTCTCCGTCCAGCGTTAGATCATCTACCGCCTGCTGGAACAGCCAAAGGTTAGGCTGGTTTTCCAGCCGGCGACGGATCGCCTGCTTGTACAGCACGCGGTCTGCCTGGGCACGTGTGGCGCGCACTGCAGGCCCTTTGCTCACGTTGAGGATTCTAAACTGGATTCCCGCTTCGTCGGCAGCCAGCGCCATGGCGCCACCTAACGCATCGATTTCCTTGACCAAATGTCCCTTGCCGATACCGCCGATGGACGGATTGCAGGACATCTGTCCGAGGGTTTCGATGCTGTGGGTCAGCAACAGAGTTTTTTGCCCCATGCGCGCGCTGGCCAATGCGGCTTCAGTTCCGGCGTGACCACCGCCCACGACGATCACGTCAAATTGCCTTGGAAAGTGCATGCGATTGCTATGGTTTAGAGAGGCGTCATGATACGCCAAATTGGCTTTCGTGACAGCCGCTCCGAGGTTGTGCTACTAAATGTTTCGAGCGGCATAATTGCTTATCTCAGAAAAGTATCATATGCGAATTTTGCAACTAGCGCGATCACCACCAGGAGAAAGATTTTGCGCACAAATCCGCTCCCATGACGAAGTGCAAGCCGTGTCCCCAGCAGGGCACCGGTCATATTGAATGCCGCCATCAGCAATCCAAGCCGCCAAACCACGTTGCCGTTGGGGCCGAAATAGAGGAGCGCAGCGAAGTTGGTCGCCACATTCACAACCTTCGCTGCCGCAGAAGCGCGTAAAAAATCGAACCCGAAATAGCGCACAAACAAAAATACCAGAAAACTGCCTGTGCCCGGACCGAAGAACCCATCGTAGAAACCGATGCCCGCGCCCAGACCAATGGAGAGAAATCTCTCCTTGGCGCCCGTATGCAGCGGTGCGTGGACAGAACCCAAGTCCTTTCTAAAAAAGGTATACGCGGCAACAGCGACAAGAAGCGGCACCACCAGCACGCGCATGAGGGAGGCAGGAATCAAACCGACTGCCAGCGCACCCAGGTATGAAAAAATGAAAGCGGTAACCGCCGCGGGAAGAACAGTATTCCAGCGTATGCGCACAGTGTGGCCATAACGCAACGCAGCGCTGCCCGTGCCAAAAATCGACGAGACCTTGTTGGTGCCGAATACCGTAGCAGGAGCCAGCGTCGGCATTGCGCTGAATAGCGCCGGGATTTGTACCAAACCACCGCCGCCGACCACGGCATCAAGCAGACCGGCGACCAGGGCTGCAGCGCAAAGGAAGACGAGGTCCAACTAAATCAAAATGAGGATTGTAGATGCTCCCGCCGCTCTACCAGTTCCCTGGGCAGACGCTCCTTGAGCTTGTCGAAGAACTCGCTGTGAGAAGCAAGCTCCCGTTTCCACGTTTCCCCATCGAGCGACATGAGAGCGCGGAATTTATCCGCGGAAATTGCTTCCAAGCCTTTCCACTCCATATCTGCGTAGGCCGGTATCCAGCCCAGCGCGTTTTCAGCCGCGTGGGCACGTCCCTGGCAGCGTTCCACAATCCATTTCAGGACCCGCATGTTTTCCGCGAAGCCGGGCCAGATAAATTTGCCGTCCGGCCCCTTACGGAACCAGTTCACGCCGAAAATTTTCGGCTGATGGCTGATTGCATGTCCCATCTTAAGCCAGTGATTGAAATAGTCCGCCATGTTATAGCCGCAAAACGGCAGCATGGCGAACGGGTCGCGCCTAACCACGCCTTGCTGCGCGGTGGCCGCTGCTGTCGTCTCCGAGCCCATGGTGGCAGCGAAATATACACCTTCATCCCACGAACGCGCTTCACAAACCAAAGGCACTGCGCTGCTTCTGCGTCCGCCGAAAATGAAAGCGCTGATCGGCACGCCGTGCGGGTCATCCCAATGCGGGTCGAGCGAGGGGCATTGGGTCGACGAAACGGTAAAACGCGAGTTGGGATGCGCAGCGGGGCGGCCGGAATCCGGCGTCCATTCCTTGCCCTGCCAGTCGGTCAGCCTTGGCGGCGGAGTCTCGGTCATGCCCTCCCACCAAACATCGCCTTCAGGGGTCAGCGCAACATTAGTGAAAATGCAATTTTTCCCCAACATGGTTACCGCGTTGGGGTTGGTGTGCTCGGAAGTACCGGGAGCAACTCCGAAATAGCCGGCTTCCGGGTTGATGGCGTACAAACGACCGTCGTCGTGCGGCTTGATCCAGGCAATGTCGTCGCCGATAGTCGTAACTTTCCAGCCTTTGAAATTTTCCGGCGGGATCATCATGGAAAAATTAGTTTTTCCACACGCGCTGGGGAAAGCCGCGGCTACATAAAGTTTTTCCCCTTGCGGCGGCCTCACGCCGAGAATCAGCATATGCTCCGCTAGCCAGCCTTGGTCCCGGCCCATGACTGATGCGATGCGCAGTGCAAAGCATTTCTTGCCGAGTAATGCGTTGCCTCCGTAGCCGCTGCCATAAGACCAGATTTCGTGCGTCTCTGGATAATGAACGATATATTTATGCTCTTTATTACATGGCCACGGAACGTCTTTTTGTCCGGAATCCAGAGGCATACCTACCGAATGCATGCAGGGCACGAACCCACCGTCCGCGCCAAGGATATCAAGCACCTTGCGTCCCATGCGGGTCATGACGCGCATGCTGACCGTGACATAAGGAGAATCGGTGATTTCCACACCAATATGCGCGATGCGCGAGCCTAACGGACCCATGGAAAACGGGATCACATACATGGTTCGGCCGCGCATGCAGCCGTCAAACAGCTTTTCCAGCGTGGCCCGCATTTCATCCGGAGCAACCCAATTATTATTGGGACCGGCGTCATCTTTGCTCTTGCTGCAAATGAAAGTGCGGTCTTCCACGCGCGCCACATCTGTTGGGTCGGAGCGCGCGAGATAGCTGTTTGGGCGAAGCGCAGGGTTGAGTTTGATAAAAGTGCCTGAAGCCACCATTTCCTGGCACAGGCGGTCATATTCGTCCTCTGTACCTTCACACCAGTACACACGCTCCGGTTTGCACAGCTTCGCCATATTGACGACCCATTCTTTAAGTCGCTTGTTTTTCACATGCGCCGGAGTCAAGTCAACGCTCGAGTTAAAGGACTGATGCATGTTCTAATTCCTTCTGATTACTTCGAACAGAAACCCAGAACCGCGCTAAACCGAAATCGACGGAAGCTAAGGACAACGTCTCCCAGGAACCGACGGCAGCGCGAGGAATTCTATAGTGAGTATAATTAATTGCGGAGACACTTGCTAGCGGCTCCCGGAGCATTGGGCGTCGTCAGACTCGGCCCCCTGAATGTGCTGTGCGCCAGCGGAAACCGACTGAAAAGGAATTTTGCGCATGCAACGTCGCAAGCTTGGCACCCAGGGTCTTGTCGTTTCGGCCATGGGCTTGGGATGTATGGGCATGAGCGAATTTTACGGCAAGCGTGACGATGCCGAATCCATTGCTACCATCCACCGTGCGCTTGAACTCGGCATCGATTTCCTCGACACGGCAGAAATCTACGGCCCGTTCGCCAACGAGGAACTGGTGGGGCGCGCAGTCAGGGGCAAACGCGGTAAATTTGTCATCGCCACGAAATTCGGCATTGTGCGTAAGGCGGACGATCCAGACTACTGGGCGCTGGACAGTCGCCGGGGGCGAATTCGTTCCTCCTGCGAAGGCTCGCTGAGACGCCTCGGAGTGGACTATATCGACCTTTACTACCAGCATCGCGTTGACCCAAAGGTGCCCATCGAGGAAACAGTCGGCGCTATGGCAGAGCTTGTGCGGGAGGGCAAAGTCCGATATCTGGGCCTCTCCGAGGCCGGGCCCGAGACCATTCGGCGCGCCCACGCGGTGCATCCGATAACCGCGCTGCAGAGTGAGTATTCCCTATGGAGCCGTGAGCCAGAACATGATGGCGTTCTGAGCACCGTGCGTGCGCTTGGAATAGGCTATGTGGCCTACTCGCCATTGGGCCGCGGCTTCCTGAGCGGGCAGATTCGCAGCCTGGACAACTTGGCACCGGACGATTGGCGTCGCAACCACCCGCGTTTTCAAGCCGAAAATTTTAACAAGAACATGGAACTCGTGGAGCGGCTGAAAGACATTGCCATAATGAAAAACGCAACACCGGCTCAGATCGCCCTTGCCTGGCTGCTTACCGCCGCAAGTGACATTGTGCCGATTCCAGGCACCAAGCATCGTGCCCGGCTCGAGGAGAATGCTGCGGCTGTCACGATTAAACTTTCATCTCGCGATCGGGCGCAGCTTGATGCGGTGTTCCCTTACGGCGCGGCGGCCGGCCCGCGCTACGGGCCCGCGGCCACAGCACGGATCAACCGTTAAGCGAAATTACTAATTCCTTGCCGGCTAGCGGTCCTGCGTCAATGAGGCGACGCTGCGGGAATCGTTACGTGCTCCGGTCGTACCCCGATGCCGATCAGCCGAGCAGGAATTCGGCGCAGGAACGGGAAGCGGGCGAGTAGCCGGACTGCTAGAGGCGGCGAAAGCGTGGTGACGCCGCTCAGAACCTGCGTGATAACCCGATCTTGCATGAAGATCTGGAGCCACTGAGTGATGCGGGTGGGCAGCTCACGCCGCCGCTGAACCTGACGCAGGTGTTGAGTATTCAGTCTGTTCCCGCGCACCGGCGCGGCGAGCATATTGGCAGCTGCGACCGCATCCTGGATCGCCAGATTAATGCCAACTCCGCCAATCGGGGACATCGCGTGCGCCGCATCGCCGATGCAGAGTAGCCCCGGGAGATACCACTGTTGCAGCCGGTCGACCTGGACAGTCAGCAGCTTGATCACCTCCCAATCCTCAAGTTCAGCGACGCGGTCTGCGACAAACGGCGCAAGCTGCGCCACGCTGTCGCGGAACGCCTGCAGTCCCTTCTCCTGGAGTTGTTGCAGCGAGCCTTTAGGGATCACGAAGCCGCATTGCCAATGTTCACTCCGGTTGAGCATAATGAAGATGCGCCCGGCGTCGAAGCGGCCCAAACTCTGCTCCTTATCATCGGGGCGGCGCGATAGCCGAAACCACAGCACGTCCATGGGCGCGCCGAGCTCTTCGATCTTCAATCCAGCCTTTGCCCTTACGGTCGAGTGCCGGCCGTCGGCGCCTATGACAAGGCTAGCACGAATCTCCAAAGTGCCCTCCGAAGTTGCCGCACGCACCCCGATAATGCGTCCTGCCTCCTCGATCAGTCCGGTTACTTCGGCGCGCATTCGCAGTTTGAAAGTCGAATAACGCGAGCCGCATCCGGCTAGGAAGTTAAGGAAATCCCATTGCGGCATGAAGGCGACAAAACCGCAGTGCGTCGACAGATGGCTGAAGTCTGCAATGGTCAGCGCCAGAGCGCCGACCTGGATATTCAGCCGCGATGCTTTCTGGTGCGGCAATTGCAGCAGTTCCTCAAGTAATCCCAGCTCGTACATGATTTCGAGCGTAGAGGGATGAATCGTATCGCCGCGGAAGTCCCGAAGGAAGTCGGCGTGCTTCTCGAGGACCAGAACATCGACGCCGGCACGGGCCAATAAAAGCCCCAGCATCATTCCAGCCGGACCGCCGCCAGCAATGCAGCAGCGGACCGTGACCTTCTCTTCCACCATGGTCACTCCCGGAGCTTTCTACAAAATGGCTTATGTACCAGACAACGGGTGTGCAGTTGCAAACTTCGCACGGCCGATAAATGACGCTCGAGTTAGCGCTTGCGAAAAGGCGGACGACCGCGCCAATACTGGATCAATAGCCATGCGCCCAGCATGCCGCCTAGATGCGCGAAATGCGCGACGCCTTCTTGTGTTCCCGTAACACCCAAGTATAGTTCCAGCGCGCCATATAGGATCACAAATAAGCGCGCAGGCAAGGGAATCGGTGGAATGAGCAGGATAATGGTCCGGTTGGGAAAGTAAAGGCCATACGCAAGCAACAGGCCGAAAATGCCGCCGGATGCGCCGACGGTGGGATAAGGTTCGCCGCCTGAGATCCCGGAAACGATGAGCTGCATTATTGCCGCGGTAATTACGCTTGCGAAATATAGATTAAGATAGCGCTTGGGGCCGAACAACCGTTCAAGCTCTCCGCCGAACATGTACAATGCGAACATATTGAAAAAAAGATGCAGTACGTTGGCGTGAAGAAAACTGTATGTCACCAGTTGCCAAGGCTGGAACCCGACGAATCCGCTGAATGTCGCCGTTGTTCCCCAAGGCCAGAGGGCGAGATTCAAGGTAAGCGCGTCCCCGATGAGAAACTCGCCCATAAACATTACGACGTTGGCCAAAATTAGTGTCAGCGTTACGGGCGGAATGGAATAGAACATTTAGGAACGAGAAACGTAAGAACAGCGGCCTATTGGCTTTTGGCCATGCGAGCGATCAGTTTAACAGTTTCCCGATGGCACCGCTAAAATCCATTGGCTTCTCTCGCCGCTCATTATAAAAACGAACGTTCACTTCAATGTAGAAAACGTGCATGTTACAAAATGTGATACCGTTTGTATTACACTGGGCAATCATCGCGCTTTCACTGTGGGTAACGAGCCATGTTTTCCGCGGAATTACGTTTGAAAGCAAATCATCGCTAATTGTCTCCGCGCTGTTGCTCGGATTCGCCAATGCAATAATCCGTCCGCTCCTTATCCTGTTCACGCTGCCGCTAACACTGATTACGTTCGGGTTCTTCATTCTGATTATAAACGCCCTCATGGTATTGTTGGTCTCATCGCTCGTTCGCGGCTTTAAGGTATCGGGATTCTGGACAGCTTTTTTTGCGAGCATCTTTATTTCCGTTCTTAGTTTTCTTGTAGGTTTTGTCATATTTGGTGGACAAGCGGGATTCCAGTCATCAACGACCGGTATAGCAGTATAGGCTTTCGGCGTTCTTTAACTGGACTGTGACGAGCAGGTTGAACGGCGAGATTATTTTCCGATGCAAAATCGGGAAAATATTTCCCCAAGCAAATCATCGGAGCTAAATTCGCCAGTAATATTGGAGACCGCGTTTTGAGCAAGCCTCAATTCTTCGGCGAAAAGCTCGATTTGGTCCTGCCTTTCCAGTGCTGCCGATAAATGCTCCTGCGCCTTTTGCAGCGCGCTCAGGTGCCGCTCGCGCGCCATGAACACGCCCTCGCCCGTAGGCTGCCAGCCAACCGTGGCCAGCAATTGTGAGCGCAGCAAGTCAATGCCGGAGCCGGTTTTTGCTGAAACATAAACGCGGATTTCACCATCTACAGCTTCCGTTTTTGGTTCGTCCGGAAGCAGGTCAATTTTATTGTACACGCAGATGCGATGCAGCCTGCTCGGAAGTCGCTCAAAAATCTGTCGATCTTCCCGCGATTTACCGTGGGTGCAGTCCATTATCAGAAGGACTGCGTCCGCCTTACCAATAGTTTCCCAGGTACGGGCGATCCCGATTTTTTCCACCTCGTCCTTCGTGTTCCGCAAACCCGCGGTGTCGACAATGTGCAGCGGGACGCCCTCGATTTCGATGGACTGGCGCACCGCATCGCGCGTGGTACCGGGAATGCTGGTGACAATCGCCACCTCTTCTCCGGCAAGCCGGTTTAGCAGGCTTGATTTACCTACGTTCGGTCGCCCCGCAAGCACGACCGTGATCCCTTCGCGCAAAATGTTGCCTTGGCGCGCTGCGTGTTTAACTTTTTCGAGTTGTTTCCGTATTGCCTGCAATCTCCCGACGGCATCCACGCGCGCCAGCGGCTTTATATCCTCTTCTTCAGGAAAATCCAGGCTGCCTTCAATCAGCATTCGTAATTCAATGAGTGAGTTGGCGAGCGCGTTCACTTCAATCGAGAATGCGCCTTGAAGCGAGCGCATCGCGCTCTTCGCGGCCTCCCCGGAGCTGGCTTCGATTAAATCGGCGACGCTTTCAGCTTGCGCCAGATCCAGTTTATGGTTAAGAAAAGCGCGCCGGGTAAATTCGCCGGGTTCGGCCAGACGCGCGCCCACGGCGAGGCACCTGCGCAGAAGCAATTGTAAAACCGCGGGCCCGCCGTGACCCTGCAGCTCAAGAACGTCTTGCCCGGTATAGGAATGCGGCGCCGGGAAATAAAGGGCGATGCCCTGATCGATGGCCTGTTTATCTTGGTCCAGGAAATCGCACAGCACCGCGCGCCTTGCCACCGGTGGCTTGCTCAGAAGCAACTGTGCCATTGCTCTTAAGTTGGCACCGCTAATGCGCACCACGCCGATGGCTGCGCGTCCAGGTGCTGTGGCGATGGCCGCTATGGTTTCAACGCTTGCCATGAGCTGGCTTTGCCCGCCCGATGGACCGCGTTATCTGCCACTGCTGGGCAATGGAGAGGATGTTGTTTACCAGCCAGTACAATACCAGCCCGGCAGGAAAGAAAAGGAAAAAAACACTGAATGCAACCGGCATTATTTTCATAACCTTGGCCTGAATTGGGTCAGGTGGTTCCGGACTCAAGCGCGATTGAATGATCATAGTAATCCCCATGATCACGGGCAGCACGTAATAGGGATCGGGCGCGGAAAGGTCGGTAATCCACAGTACAAATGGCGCATGGCGTAGTTCAACACTTGCCAAAAGCACCCAGTAGAGCGCGATGAAAACCGGAATCTGCACGACTATAGGCAGACAGCCGCCAAGCGGATTGATTTTCTCGGTCTTGTAAAGTTCCATCATCGCCTGATGCAGTTTCTGCCGGTCGCCACCATACTGCTCCTTGATCTTTTGCATCTTTGGCGCAAGCACGCGCATTTTTGCCATAGAGCGGTAACTCGTCGCGGACAGCGGATAAAATAAAGACTTAATCAGTACAGTAAGCAGGATAATTGCGACCCCCCAGTTTTGCACCCATTTGTGAAGCCAGGATAGAACCCAGAATAACGGTACCGCGATTACGGTCAGCCAGCCGTAATCCACGGTGAGGCCCAGGCCTGGGGCCAGTTTGCTGAGACTGTTCTGTTCCTGTGGCCCGGCATAGAACGGAACGCTAATGGAAACGGTTTTGCCCGGTTCCACTTTGGCTAGCGGCAGGATTGTTCCCACCGCATACAAATCGTCACCCAGCTTCTTCATGTAGTATTCGCGCGGCGTCTTGTCTTTGGGCAGCCAGGCCGCGAGGAAATAATGCTGCAGCATGGCAATCCAGCCGTTATCTGCATTTTGCGGGTATTTTGCCGTTCCCTTCTCGATGTTTTCAAACTTGACCTTCTCGAATTTTTCCTGGTTCGTGTAAACCGCCGGGCCGGTATACGTCGGCACCATCTTGGTTTCTCCGGCCGGGCGCTTGCTATCGCGAACAAACTGGAAGTATGCGTACGGCTGTAGCGGACCCGAACTGTTATTGGTGATCTCAAAGGTAACATCTATCAAGTAGCTGCTTTTGTGAAATGTATACACCTTGGTCACTTTAAAGCCGCCTAGCGAAGGAGCGGAAAGCCCGACACGCAGGCTTTCCGCTCCCGGCTTCAATTCATAACTTGTAGCCTCCGCCGTATAGATTGTCTTGTGGGTAGGTAAATCGTCCCCGATCAAGCCGCTTTGCGCTACGTAAACATGTCCCGGCTCGTCCTGAAACAGCACAAAATTTTTGTTCTTGTCGAGGGTATCCCGTTGGTTCAGCAATTCCAAGCGATCCAAGGTGCCGCCAGAAGTGTTAATTTCCGCAAGCAAATAATCGGTTTTTACCGAAATGTTTTGGCCTGAGGTCAAAACCGCCGCCTCGGTGCTAGCCGGAGCTCGCTGTACTGCAGTTAACTTCTGGCTGGGCGTGGGCGCGACCTGCTGAGTGCTGCGGGGCGTTTCGCTTTGCTGCGCCGGCGCCGGTTTGTTTTGCCGCTGCCACGCATCCACTAACAGGAATATCGAAAGGCAAAAAACCATCAGCAGGAAGAGTCTTTGCACATCCATAGCCGTAATTGACTTAAAAGTTTTAGGGTACTGGGTCGTACCCGCCGGGATTCCATGGGTGACAACGCAGGATTCGCTTCAGCCCGATCCACAGGCCTTTTGAAACACCGAATTTGACAATCGCGTCGCGCGTGTATTCGGAGCAGGACGGCGCGAACCTGCAATTATTGCCGAGCAACGGGCTAAGTATAAAGCGGTATAACGCGATAACCGCCAGCGCTACGCGGCCCATCGCGATACCTTGGATAACAAATCCGAGAGCTCCATGCGCGCTTGCCGGGAATGTGATTTTGAGACCACCCCATGCACCCGGATCACTATGTCCATGTCCACCAGGTCGCGTTTCCGAATACGAAATTGCTCGCGTATTAGGCGTTTCACGTAATTTCTGTCCACCGCGCGCGGTGTCCCTTTTTTGTTAACCACCACACCCAACCTTGCAATCCCCTGGCGCTTGCGCTTTACCAGAACCTGAAACACCGCGCCGTTCTCGCGGTGGTCGGCATGGCGCGCAGCGCCAAACTGTTCGGTCTTAGTAAGACGAGAAGCTTTAGACAGGGAATAAACGGAAACCAACTTGCGTACTATTATACTCCCAACCGCGTGCGGCCTTTGGCGCGCCTGGCGCGCAGCACTGCTGCGCCGCCGCGCGTTTTCATGCGCACCAAGAATCCATGAGTCCTTTTGCGCCTGGTGTTGGACGGCTGATAGGTACGTTTCATTATTTTCCCTTTGCTTTTATCGGTTCGGAAAGCCGACTATTCAACCTTTATGCGTGCCTTCTGTCAACCCGAATTATTTTTTGACTTCGCATGGAATTGTTTCGTTATAATAGCGAATATTAAACTTACCCGCAGTCATCCCCTGAACAGCATGGTCGTCAGAAATGGATCCGTTTTGGCTCTCTTGCCTCGCGTACTTCGAAAAAGAACTGACCGCGCAGCAGTTTAACACCTGGATAAAGCCGCTAAGGTTCGTTCCTGATAATGATTCGATGCTCCTCGTTGCGCCGAATCGTTTCGTCATGCAATGGATTAAGGAACGGTTCCTCGCGCGCATACAGAAAATGGCTGAGCAGCATTTCGCGAAGCCAATCAGCCTGGTGCTCGCCCTTCCCGAGAAAATCGCCACGAAACCTTTACCCGAGGATAAGCCCAAAGTTACAGTAGCGAAACCGTCCAGCAAGAGCCTGTCGCGTCTCAATCCGTCATTTTGTTTTGACACGTTCGTTACCGGCAAAGCCAACGAACTTGCGCGCGCTGCCGCGATACAAGTCGCGGAGCATCCAGGTGCGGCGTATAACCCGCTGTTCATATACGGTGGTGTTGGCTTGGGGAAAACGCACCTGCTGCAAGCGATCGGCAATCTGGTACAGGAACAGGATTCCGATGCGAAGGTTCGCTATACCCATGCCGAAAGGTATGTCTCCGATGTAGTACGCGCTTACCAGCACAAAGCCTTCGACGATTTTAAGCGCTATTATCATTCACTCGATTTGTTGCTGATCGACGACATACAATTTTTCAGCAACAAGAACCGGACGCAAGAGGAATTCTTCTATGCGTTTAACGCGTTGATCGAGGCTCACAAACAAGTAGTTATAACTTGCGATACTTATCCCAAAGAAATTTCCGGAATGGAAGACCGCCTGATTTCGCGCTTCGGCTGGGGTCTTACTGTTGCTATTGAACCGCCGGAACTCGAGATGCGTGTGGCAATTCTGCTCAAAAAGGCCTCCTTGGAGGGTATTACTCTTGATGAAAACGTGGCCTTCTTCATCGCGAGTCATATTCAGTCTAATGTGCGCGAGCTAGAGGGCGCGCTGAAGCGCGTGCTTGCTTTTTGCCGGTTTGCCGGACTGCCTGTCTCTGTAGACCTGGCAAAGGAAGCATTACGCGATCTTCTGGCTGTACAGTTGAGGCAAGTATCCATCGAAAATATTCAGAAAACTGTCGCTGATTATTACAAGATTAAGGTTTCGGAAATGTATTCCAAAAAAAGGTCTCGTGCTCTTGCACGCCCGCGGCAGGTCGCTATGGCATTGTCAAAGGAACTCACCGAATTGAGTCTTCCGAATATAGGGGATGCCTTTGGCGGGCGCGATCATACTACTGTTCTGCACGCATGCCGCAAGATTGCAGACCTGAAGTCTCGCGATGCTGAACTAACCCGTGACTACAGTGCGTTGATCCAGGTCCTGAGAAGCTGAAAAAGGGAGATCAGGTCGGTCTACTTGTGGATTTCTTCGTTTCCTTTCATTCCCAGCGACATATTCACAATTCATCCTCTGTTCGTAATACGTTTGTCCACCGCATCTTCAATATTTTTTCCCGTTGTTTAATTGAGCTTTATCAGAAGTAGTCACAGGTACGAGAGATTTCTATTAACATGTCTCAAATTTAAGGAATAATAAACCATGGTTCTAATAGAAGCTGATCGCGATGTCTTGCTGAGGCCCCTTCAGGCGGTCTCGGGTATCGTAGAGCGGCGCCATACACTGCCCATATTGTCGAATGTGTTGCTCGAGCGCAAAGGGAAAAAGATCCGCTTGGTAGCGACAGATCTTGAAATCCAGATTGCGACAGAAACCGAATGTGAAGGCAAAGGGGAAGACGCGGCGGTAACGACTTCCGCAAGGAAGCTTCAGGAAATACTGCGCGCGTTGCCGGACGGCACAAAAGTCGTGTTGGAGCAAAAGGACAACCGCATTTTAGTTAAGGCAGGCAAAAGTCACTTCAGCTTACAAACGCTGCCGGCAGAAGATTTCCCTAGGCAGACGGTGGCAACGGCGCAGCATAAGGAGAAGCTAACGCAAAAGCTTCTCAAGCAGTTGTTCGGCCTGGTTCAGTATTCGATGGCACAGCAAGATGTACGTTATTACCTAAACGGCCTGCTCCTGGTTTTCGAAGGGGACCAGCTAAGAGTTATTGCAACGGATGGACACAGGCTCGGGTATGCGAGTCTAGCGCAGAAACAGAAAAAACCTCACCAAGAAGTGATTCTACCCAGAAAAGCGGTACTCGAGCTAAGCCGGTTGCTGGAAAATTCAGATGACGAAGTCAGTATCGAAATTGCGCAGAACCAAGTCGTGTTTTCGTTTTCCAATATATGGCTGACAACAAAAGTGATAGACGGTAAATTCCCCGATTACACGCGGGTAATACCCAGTAACTACCAAAAGCACATTGTCGTGTCACGGCAGTTGCTGCAGCAAGCGCTGCAGCGAATAGCAATCTTGGCAAACGAGAAATTCCGTGGAGTGCGATGGGTGCTTAGCGAAGGAAATCTGCGGATTGTCTGTACTAATAATGAGCAGGAAGAGGCGCAAGAAGAACTGGACGTAGATTATAAAGGCGATACTCTAGATATTGGCTTTAATATCAGTTACTTACTCGACGTTCTGAATTATCTGGATTGTGATCAGGTAGACTGCGCATTTGGGGACGCGAGCAGCAGCGCACTGTTCACAATTCCGGGGAGCAGCGACTTTAAATATGTAGTCATGCCGATGCGAATTTGACTATGTTTCACGTGAAACCAAACCTATGCCAATGACAGATAAAGACCTGCAGGGAAAAGACAACGGAGATTACGATTCCGATAGCATTAAGGTACTAAAAGGCCTGGACGCCGTGCGCAAGCGCCCGGGAATGTACATTGGCGATACCTCGGACGGCACGGGCCTTCACCACATGGTATTTGAGGTGGTGGACAATGCCATAGACGAGGCTCTTGCCGGCTATTGCGACGCAATTACCGTAACGATCCATACTGATAACTCGATTAGCGTGACCGATAACGGTCGCGGCATCCCGACCGAGATTCACAAGGAGGATGAGCAAAAACGCTCAGCAGCTGAAATCGTCATGACCGAGCTGCACGCGGGAGGCAAGTTCGACAGCAACTCCTACAAGATCGCCGGCGGCCTGCACGGTGTAGGCGTATCGGTCGTTAATGCTCTTTCCGAATGGCTTCGGCTGACTATCCGCCGTGACGGCAAGGTATATTTCATGGAATTTCGCGGCGGGGCGCCGGTTGCGCCACTTAAAGTTACTGGAAAATCCGACCGTCGGGGCACCGAAGTGCATTTCTTGGCCAGCAAAGAAACCTTCGGCCAGATTGAATTCCATTACGATATTTTGGCGCGTCGTTTGAGAGAACTGTCGTTTCTCAATAACGGTGTAAAGATTAAGCTGGTTGATCAGCGTTCTGCCAAGGAAGAAACTTTTGGGTTTACCGGCGGTGTTAAAGGCTTTGTCGAGTTTATGAATCGCAATAAGAATGTTTTGCACAATACGATTTTTCATGCTGTGGGTCAGAAGGAAGGAATTACCGTCGAGGTCGCGATGCAGTGGAACGACTCTTATCAGGAGTCGGTCCAGTGCTTTACCAATAATATTCCGCAGCGCGATGGCGGCACCCACCTGACCGGGCTGCGGGCGGCGCTGACGCGCACCCTCAACCAGTATCTTGAGCAGAACGAAATCGCCAAGAAAGCCAAGGTGGAAACAACCGGGGATGATATGCGGGAAGGTCTGTGCTGTGTGCTTTCGATTAAAGCACCCGAGCCCAAGTTCTCATCGCAGACGAAGGACAAGTTGGTGAGTTCCGAGATACAGCCGGTGGTCCAAGAGATCGTGGCACAGAAACTAATGGAATTCCTGCTGGAGAAGCCGAACGAAGCGCGGGTGATTACCAGCAAGATCATTGAAGCGGCGCGAGCGCGTGAAGCGGCACGCAAGGCGCGCGACATGACACGGCGAAAAGGCGTGCTCGACTCCATGGGTTTACCCGGCAAACTTGCGGACTGTCAGGAAAAGGACCCGGCGCTGTCGGAGCTATATCTAGTGGAGGGCGATTCAGCAGGAGGTTCGGCGAAACAAGGCCGCGACCGCAGGTTCCAGGCAATTCTTCCGCTCAAGGGCAAAATTTTAAACGTGGAGAAAGCACGCCTGGACAAAATGCTTTCCTCGCAGGAGGTCGCGACGCTTATTACCGCGTTGGGATGCGGAATTGGCGATGACAAGGACGTCAGCAAACTGCGCTACCACAGGATAATCCTTATGACCGATGCCGACGTCGATGGCTCGCACATTCGTACGCTTCTACTCACTTTCTTTTACCGGCAGATGCCCGAGCTCGTGGAGCGCGGCCACATCTACATCGCCCAGCCGCCGCTTTACCGGGTGAAGCATGGCAAGGAAGAGCGCTATATCAAGGATGACCATGAACTCAAGCAATATCTGCTGCACTTGGCGTTAAGCGATGCGGAACTTTACACCTCTGAAAACGCCAAACCGCTCAACAAGAAGACGCTGGAAAAAATAGCCAAGGAGTATTTACTTGTCGAGGCCATTATCGAGCGTCTAAGTCAGATCATTGATCCGGCAGTGCTGTATGCTTTGCTTAAGCAGCCTGAGATTGATTTATCGGACCCGGCGGCAACGAAGAAAAGCGCCGCCACGCTGGCAGCGCTGGTGCGAAAAGATGATCTGCAAATCGAAGCGCAGTACGACGAAAAAAATGAAAGGCACCAGTTACTTCTAAAGAAAACGCAACACGGGAACCTGCGGCTTACCTTGCTTGACCAGGACTTTTTGCAAAGCGGTGATTATGAGCAAATAAAACGCACTGCGCAGTTGCTCCAGGGGCTGTTGGGCAACGGTGCCTATGTGAAGCGCGGCGAGCAGCAACGTCAGGTCACTGAATTCAAGCAAGCGCTGGATTGGCTGTTGCAAGAGGTTGAGAAAGGTATTTCGGTTCAGCGCTACAAGGGATTGGGAGAGATGAATCCCGAGCAGCTGTGGGAAACCACCATGGATCCGGCAAGCCGGCGGCTGCTGCGCATTCAGATCGAAGATGCAATCAGCGCCGACGGCATTTTTACAACTCTGATGGGCGACGTCGTCGAGCCCAGGCGCGCGTTTATCGAAAATAATGCGTTGGGGGTGCGCAACCTCGACGTATAGCAGCAATGAGGCTTACGCCGCAGCGCTGTATCCACATTCCTTTACCGGACACACTCGCTGGGAGCCGTGGCGCTTGGTCGTTTTTAGAGTCAAGATCGGCCACTTGCACTTCGGGCATGACTCAAGCACTGGCGGGTTCCATATCGCATAGTTGCACTTTGGATACGTGCTGCATGCGTAGAAAACCTTGCCGAAGCGGCTCTTGCGCTCGATCAGGCTGCCGACCTTGCATTGTGGGCAGGCGATGCCGCTGTCGCGCGGCTTGTTAAGCGACTCGATGAATTTGCATTTCGGGTAAGACGAGCAACCAATGAACTTGCCGTAAGGCCCGTTTTTGATGATCAGGGCACTGCCGCATTTGGGGCAAAGCCGGCCTTCCACCATTTGCGCCGATTCCACGGTTTCCGGCTCTCCGTTCAGGCTGCGCGTATAGTCGCAAGCCGGAAAACCGCTACAACCCACAAATTTGCCGCGTTTCCCCAATCGAACCGTGAGCTGCTTTCCGCATTTTGGACAGACCTCGTCCAACTTCTCTTGTGTTACCTCCTTGCGCGACAAATTTTTCTTGTCCTCGATCAGCCGGCTAAAGCCCTCCCAGAAATTTTCCAGCAGCGGAATCCAGTCGAGCTTGCCGGTAGAAACCAAATCAAGCTCGTCTTCAAGCTTGGCGGTGAAATCGTAATCGACGTAGCGGGTGAAATGTTCGGTCAAGAATCTGTTTACCACCCGGCCAACGTCGGTAGGCAAGAAGTGTTTCTTGTCGAGGACGGCATACTCGCGTTCGAGCAAAGTCGAGATGATACTGGCGTAGGTCGACGGCCGCCCAATGCCGTGCTCTTCGAGCGTTTTGACCAGGCTTGCCTCAGTGTAGCGGGGCGGCGGTTGCGTGAAATGCTGCTCGCCGTACAGTTTGTCGATTGGCAGCACATCGCCGACCTGCAGTTCCGGTAAGCGTCCCTCCGCCGGTTCTTCCTGCTCGTCGAATTCTTCTTGATAAACGGCGATAAAACCGGGAAACGCGAGCGTTTGCCCGCTCGCGCGGAACAAGTTGTCGGCATTTAGCGCGCTGATATCCAAGCTTGTAACGTCGAATTTAGCGGGGCTCATCTGGCATGCCAGCGTGCGTTTCCAGATCATTTCATAAAGTCTCGCCTGTTCCGCGCTAAGATACTGCCGAACACTTTCTGGGGTGCGGATTATCGAAGTAGGACGGATAGCCTCATGCGCTTCCTGCACATTTTTCGATTTACTTTTGTAACGCAAGGCTGATTTTGGAAGGTACTCGACGTCGAAATTCTTGCTAATGTATTCGCGAATTTCGGCAATAGCTTCATTGGCCAAAGAAAGCGAATCAGTCCGCATGTAGGTAATGAGGCCAACGCCGGTCCCGCCGATGTCCACGCCTTCATACAATTGCTGGGCAATGCGCATGGTGCGCCCCGTCGACAAATTAAGCTTGCGCACCGCTTCCTGCTGAAGTGTCGATGTCGTAAACGGCGGTGCAGGCGAGCGCTGTTTACGTTTCTTGTCGACCTTTTCCACGCGCGCGTTATCAGCGGCGCTTAATTCCTGAATTATTCTTTTCTGTGCGTCTTCATTCCCGATGCTGAACTGCTCAAGTTTTTCACCATGATATTGAAATAACCGGGACTTGAATCTATGTTTTTCCTTGTGCGTGTCAAGATGAACCGTCCAGTATTCTTGCGGACGGAATGTCTCGATTTCCTGCTCCCGTTCCACAATTAGGCGCAAAGCCGGGCTTTGCACGCGACCCGCAGACAGACCCGGACGAATCTTGCGCCACAACAACGGCGATAAATTGAAACCCACCAAGTAATCGAGCGCGCGGCGCGCCTGCTGGGCATTGACCAGCGGCATTGATATTTCGCGCGGGTCATTGACTGCGGAATTCACCGCAGATTCGGTGATCTCGTAAAATACCACGCGCTTCGGCATCTTTTTTTTAAGGAGCTTTCGCGATTTGAGGATTTCGGTAATGTGCCATGCGATCGCCTCGCCTTCGCGATCCGGGTCAGTCGCTAGAAATACGGTGCCTGCCTTGGCAACTGCTTTGGCAATCGCTTCAACGTGCTTATGATTGCGTGCAATCAATTGGTATTTCATGGCGAAGCCATGTGCGGTATCGACCGCGCCTTGTTTGGGTATCAGGTCACGCACATGGCCGAACGAGGCGAGAATTTCGAAATCACGGCCCAAATATTTCTTTAACGTCTTGGCCTTGGACGGTGACTCCACGATCATTAAATTGCTGGACATGCGCTTTCAACGGCGGGAATAAAGCGCAAGATGATAAAAACTATTTGCAGTGATAGCAAGAAATTTGCATCACGTATATGTCAGCTACGGTGACGCGCAATCAATGCAGTCGTTGAAATAGCCCGCCGGGAAGCGCGGCCACGCGGCCCGCGAGTTCGAGTTTCAGGAGTATTGCAGTAACCGCATCAGGGGAAAGCTGGCTGCGTGCGCACAGCGTGTCGATATTGCATGGGTCGAATCCCAAATGATCGAGCAAAGGCAAGGTCTCCTCCTCACGACCGACCAACACCCTATTGTCTTGGGCTTTTTGCCAGCCGATTTCTTCAAGAATGTCCTGTACGCTTTCCGCGAGTTTTGCGCCCTGCTTAAGCAACGCGTGACAGCCCTTGGAAAGCGGGGAATGGATGGATCCTGGAATGGCAAATACCTCGCGGCCCTGCTCCAGTGCGCAGCGCGCAGTGATCAGCGATCCACTTGAAAGCGCGGCCTCGACAACCAGGCAGCCGCGCGCCATACCGCTGATGACGCGGTTGCGCCGGGGGAAATTGCTGGCGATAGCGGGTGTGCCCAGCGGAAACTCGGAAATCAGCGCTCCGCGCTCGGCGAGCATGTACGCCAAATCACGGTTGCGCCCGGGATATACGATATCCAGTCCCGTGCCGACGACTGCAATGCTCGAACCTGCGCCGTTAAGCCCGCCGCGATGCGCGGCAGCATCGATGCCAACGGCGAGACCGCTCAAAATGGTCAGGCCAGCGTCGCTGAGATTACGCGCGAAGCTTTCGGCATTGGCAATGCCTTGCGGAGTGGCGTTGCGGCTGCCGACTATCGCCAGCGACGGAAAGTTAAGAAGATCGCGCCTGCCTTTGACATAGAAAAGAAGCGGCGGATCGGGAATTTGCAGCAGGAGTCTGGGATACTCATCGTCAGCGATCGTGATCAGAGAGTTCCGATCCTGTTCAAGCCATTTGAGCGCGCCTAGAATTGCGCTGCGGTCCGCGCCTTGAGTGATGCTGCCGGCAAGCTCGCTCGAAACCACGCGGGCAAGCTGCGAGTGGCTCGCGCGCAGAATTGCATCGGGTTCCTTAAAGGCCAGCAGAAGTTTGCGGCACGATTCGTTTCCCAACCCTGGCACTAGGCTTAACGCAAGCCAGTTTTCAGTGTCCTTGTCGGGCTGCATTTGCTGACAGCCAAGCGTGGCGTGTTAAGTCAAGGCGTCTGTGCCGCGTCCAACACATGCACCGGGCGCGTGATCTGCATGACGAGCCCGTAAGAGACTTTTTGAAAGGTGCGGAACACCATCAACAACCCATAGCGCTCATCGGGAATCCGCAGAACGATTTCGCCCTTTGGGTTTCTCACTGGCGGCGAGCGGCGGTAAAGGGCGAGCACATCTCCTCTCTCAATACCATCGCGTGTTCCCTTGTTGAGCGTGACGATAGTGTCTTGGCCGGCTTCCGAGATCCCACCATAAAGCGATATGATGCGTGCCCTGATGAATTTTTCCGGTGCATGCGGTACGTAATTATCGATTGAAACCCGGGTGGCTGTGACTAGACGGTCTCCGGCATTAATTTCCTGGACGGATTTGGTGATCTCGATCGGACTCGCCATATCTACTCGGGTCTCAAATTTAAGGACTTTTGCTTCGCCAAGATAAATGGCTTCGTAACCGAGGAGTTCGCCGGTTTCCGGGTCAACCAGTTTTTTGCCCGGGCGATAGATTTGCCAATCGGCTCCCTCGTTTGCGGGTAATCTGTATACATAGGCACGGTCGCCTCCTCCCAGCACAACACGCTCGTCTTCCGTGGCAACAATGCGCGGCGCGCCATTAAGCCCACCGGCTTCAATGACCAAGGGCTGGCTTAGGAAAGGTTCAATGGCAGCCCGCGGGATGGTGGGTATCGGAGCGCGCTCCCGGGCTTCTACACGCATATGCGGGCTTAGCTTAACGGTTTCCCTACCCTCTACGGTTTCCCGACCCTCGACAACCGCGCCTCTCACCTGCTCGCCCTTCAGCAAGTGCAGTTCAGGCGCGCGGTGCGACAGATCGAGCATAATGACGTCACCCGGGTAAATTAGATGCGGATTTTTAATTTCGTCCCGGTTCATGCCCCAAATTTGCGGCCATTGCCAAGGATCTTTGAGGAAGCGTTTCGAGATTCCCCACAACGTATCACCCTTTACCACGACATAGCGGTCTGGGGGATTGTCTTGCAGCCTGACCGGTTGCTCCGCTGCCGATTGTGTAGGTACATCTGCTGCTGTTGTTTGCGCAGGCTGATCCGCTGTCGTTTGCGCAGGCTCATCCGCGGGTGCTTGCGCAGGCTCGTCAGCCGCCGCTTGCGCAGTAAGCAAACCCGAGATCAGAATCAGCGATATAATGTGAATATTGGCCATCGGAATCCCCGCTCGCGGTAATTCAAACCTGAAATTCTGCGATACCCAAAGTGTATCATACGTCATAAGAAATCAGCAGTTAGTCTAAATTCTGCATGTGGTTTATTAAATTAGCAAGCGAAAATGGCACTTTTGAGAATTTTGCAATACCCGGATGCGCGCCTGCATACCCTCGCCCAACCCGTGGCAGCGGTGAATGACGAAATAAAAAAGCTGGTGGCGGATATGGCGGAAACTATGTATGCCGCTCCAGGCGTGGGCTTGGCGGCGACTCAGGTGGATGTGCACAAGCAAGTCATCGTGATCGACATTTCGGAAACGCACGACAAGCTGCTAACGCTGATCAATCCGGAAATTCTGGCAAGCATGGGGACTTCCGATTGTGAGGAAGGCTGCCTTTCAGTGCCGGGGATTTTTGAAAAGGTGCAGCGCGCCGAGCGTGTCACAGTACGGGCACTGGATCGCGAGGGGAAAGCGTTTAGCCTGGATGCTGACGGAATGCTTTCGGTGTGTATCCAACATGAGATCGATCATCTTAAAGGGAAGGTATTCGTGGAATATCTTTCTCGCCTCAAGCAAGCAAGAATACTTAGCAAGCTCAAAAAAATGCGGCGCAAGATAATGTAATGAAATTAGTCTTTGCGGGCACCCCTGATTTTGCGGCGCGCGCATTAGATGAGCTGCTCCGCTTCGACTTCAAGCCGGAGTTAGTGCTCACTCGCGCAGATCGTCCCGCCGGGCGCAGCTTGGCACCAAAGGCGAGCCCCGTGAAAGGGCTGGCGTTAAAGCACGGACTCAACTTGCTCCAACCGCAATCCCTGAAAGAACCGGGTCTACTGGAGGTACTGAAAAAGCTTTCGCCGGACGTGATCGTGGTTGCTGCATACGGATTGATTTTCCCGAAAGCCGTATTAAGCGTGCCACGACTGGGCTGCATCAATATCCATGCGTCGCTGTTGCCGAGATGGCGGGGCGCGGCCCCGATTCAGCACGCGCTGCTTGCGGGGGATAAGGAGACCGGCATCAGCATCATGCAAATGGACGAGGGATTGGATACCGGGCCTGTGTTAATGCAAAGCCGCATGAAGATTGCAGCAGACGACACCGCTCAGACCCTGCATGACAAACTTGCGCAGCAAGGCGGAGAAACGATTGTCCTCGCATTACGCGGGCTCGAGCGCGGGGAACTCAGGCCGCAGCCGCAACCGCAGCATGGCGCAAGCTACGCCGGCAAACTAGAGACGGAAGATGCGCGCATCAATTGGAAAAACGAGGCGCTGCAAATTGAGCGCGCAGTACGCGCGTTCAATCCAAAACCTGGAGCTTACACCTCGTTAGATGGTGAAACGTTGAAAATCTGGAAAGCGCGGCTGGAGCACGGTCGTCGCGGGAAACCCGGAGAAATTATCAGCATCGATGACGAAAGTTTGGTCGTTGCATGCGGAGCGGGAGCGATGCGCGTTGAGGAAGCGCAACGAGCGGGCGGCAAGCGCCTGCCGGTGCGGGAATTTCTTAAAGGGATGAGGCTGAAACCGGGTATTTGTCTCGGCGCTTGAATTTTTTTACGAGCGGCATTATCTAATTAACGCGGGCGTCGTTGAACATGTGCTGAGGAAACATCGATGTTGGGGAATTGGGTTAAAACTACGTTGCTGATGGCCGCGATCGTCGCGCTGTTCGGTGCGGTCGGACTGTTGCTGGGTGGCATCTCGTGGATGGCGGTGGCTTTGGTTTTGGGCTGCGCCATGAACCTTGCGGCTTATTGGTTCTCCGATAAAATGGTCCTCAGAATGTACCGTGCCAGGGAGGTAGATGAACACCGCGCGCCGCAGCTTTACAGGATGGTGCGTGAACTTACGCAAAGCGCGCAGCTTCCGATGCCGAAGGTGTACGTGATCGATGAAACGCAACCTAACGCCTTTGCCACCGGTCGCAATCCAGAACATGCCGCGGTAGCCGCCACATCCGGAATCTTGCAATTACTTACCCCACGTGAGCTGCGGGGTGTGCTGGCCCACGAGCTGTCGCACGTGAAGCACCGCGATATTCTTATTTCGACTATTTCGGCAACTATCGCCGGCGCGATCTCCTCCATAGCGCAAGTGGGCCTGCTGTTTGGAGGCAGCAACCAGAATGAGCGCAATGTGCATCCTCTGGTAGCCCTGCTCGTACTGATCGTGGCGCCGCTCGCCGCGATGTTGATACAACTTGCGATTTCCCGGTCACGTGAATTCGACGCGGACCGCGGCGGCGCCGAAGTCTCGGGAGATCCACAGGCTTTGGCCTCCGCGTTGGAGAAAATCGAACGCTACGCACGAGGCCAACCGATGCCAACAGCGGAATTGCATCCCGAGACGGCGCAAATGATGATCATCAACCCGCTCTCCGGTGGCGGCGTAAAGGGGCTATTTAGCACCCATCCGTCAACTCAGGAACGCATCGCGCGTCTTTTGGCTATGGCGAACAAAGCATAGATCGCCCCCTGGCGGATGCGATGGTCGAAATACAGCGCTTGGCCAGCCTCGCGGTGCACCAGACTTTGGCCGGGCGGAATCTGTCGCAAGTCCTCTCTTCCTTGTGGCAACGCCAGCAAAACTTGAGCCCGCAGCAACGCGCCGCTATTCAAGACTTGAGCTACGGTACACTGCGGTTCTATGGGGGGTTGCAAGCGCTTGTTGAACATCTGCTGGATAAGCCGCTACGTGATCAGCAGCTGCGCGCATTGATTTTGGTTGGATTGTACCAGCTGCAACACACCAGAGCCGCGCCGTATGCAGTCGTGGACCATGCGGTGAAGACCGCAGCGACGCTCCATCACAGGCGCGCGATGGGGCTGGTGAACGCCGTATTGCGCAACTTCCTGCGCAAACGGGAAACCCTTCAGGCGCTGGCCGCAGCCGATGAGGTCGGCCGATATTCGCATCCACAATGGTGGATAGACAAACTCAAAGCGCAATTTCCGCGCGACTACGACGCAATTCTAACAGCTTCCAACCTCCACCCCCCGATGACGCTGCGGGTTAACCGCCGCGCCATTGCAAAGCGCGACTACCAAATGCTGCTGAAAAATGCCGGTATCGAAGCGCAAGACCTTGGCGGCGAAGCGCTGCTGCTCAAGCACGCCATTGCGGTCGCGAATCTCCCCGGTTTTGCCGAAGGCATGGTTACGGTTCAGGATGCCGCAGCGCAGTTGGCTGCGCCGCTGCTGGACGTACAACCGGGAATGCAAGTTCTTGACGCGTGTGCCGCCCCAGGCGGCAAGGCTACGCACATACTCGAATTGGCGGACGTTCAGCTTACTGTGCTGGACAATGACCCGGAGCGATTGCGGCGCGTTGAGGAGAATTTGCGAAGATTGAAGCTTGAAGCTCGTGTTATCTGCGGCGACGCCGCGAATCCTTCAAGTTGGTGCAAGGGTAAACTTTTCCAGCGCATCCTCGCGGATGTTCCTTGTTCGGCGTCAGGTGTCGCGCGCCGTCACCCTGACATCAAGTGGTTGAGACGCGAGACCGACATCGCGCAGTACGCCGCCGTCCAGCGGCGCATGTTGGATGCATTGTGGCAATGCCTGGATATAGGTGGTAAATTGCTGTATGTTACATGCTCGGTTTTCGCCGAAGAAAATGGCCGGCAAGTCGACGCATTTCTGGAACGCCACCGCAACTCCGAGCTTCTGCCGCTCAACGCGCAAAGTCAATTGCTACCCGATAGCCAGCATGATGGTTTCTTCTACGCCCTGCTCCGCAAGAATTAGACCGTTATTGATTTTGCGGCGCTGGAGCAGGATTACCTGCGCGGTCGTGTTCTGGCTTGCTTTAGCTCCGGGGAGCTTGTTTGCCGAAGGCATCCAGGTGCGCAGCGCGCAGCTAGACGTGGATTCGGATGGCTACCGGCTTAACGCCGAGTTCGATATCAATTTGACCAACACTCTGGAAGACGCGCTCAATAAAGGAGTGGCATTGTATTTCGTCACCGAGTTCGAATTGGTGCACCCGCGATGGTATTGGTTCGATAAAAAAGTGGTAGAGCTGCATCAGCAATTCAAGCTGAGTTATAACGCGCTTACCAGGCAGTATCGCTTGAGTGCAGGGTCGCTGTTCCAGAATTACGCCACCCTGGGCGAAGCGGTGGATGTGATGAGTCAGATGCATGACCGTCTGGTGGCGGATAAGGATGCGCTCCAAAAAAACCAGAAATATACTGCTGCGTTGCGCATGAAACTCGATCTGTCACAGCTGCCGAAGCCATTTCAGGTGAATGCGCTGGCGTCGGATGATTGGTCCTTAAGCTCAGACTGGTACCGCTGGGAGGTTACGCCGTGAGCGGGGGCGAGACATGAAATACTTCCTGATCCTGTGTCTAGGCTTAGGTGCAGTCTTTCTGTTCTTGCTGTCCACGGCCAGCGCGAACACCGCTTTGTTTGCCCGGAATTACCCGTTGCTGCTGGCATTAAACGGGGTCATGGCGCTGTGTTTGTTGGGCTTGGTGGTTTATCAATTGTCAGTGCTGCGCAAGAAGCTTGCGGCCCGCGTATTCGGTTCCAAGCTTACGTTGCGCCTCGTGCTGTTCTTCTCGCTGATGGCGGTACTGCCCGGTGCCCTGGTTTACGGTGTGTCGGTTCAGTTTCTGGCGAAGAGCATCGAGTCTTGGTTCGATGTGCGCGTGGACAAGGCGCTGGAAGGCGGCTTGAGTCTGGGCCGCACCACGCTTGACAACATGCTCAAGGACCTGAGCAAGAAAGCGGACACGGCAGCGTTATCGCTATCCGAAGTTCCTGCGGCCGAGCGCCTTACCGCGATTAACAATTTGCGCGAGCAGCTTGGCGTACAGGAAGCTACATTGTTCACCCAGCGCGGCAATATAATCGCTTTTTCCACGAGCGAGCGCAATGTGTTAATGCCGGATTTGCCGAACACCGTTTTACTGAAGCAGCTTCGCCAGCAGCAATCGTACAGTAGTATTGATACGATTCCAGGCAAAGGCCTTTTTCTGCGTGTGGTGGTACCGGTGAATGTGTTAAGCCTGAACGACGACATGCGCGTGTTGCAGCTGCTACAACCCGTGCCCCAGCAATTGGCGCGAGATGCTGAGACGGTGCAATCGGTATATCGCGATTACCAGGAACTTTCCCTGTCCCGCCTTGGATTAAAGCGGCTCTATGCTTTGACGTTGACGCTTACGCTGCTGCTTGCTTGGCTCTCGGCCCTGGCGCTGGCGTTTCTCATTAGTGAGCGCTTAAGCGCTCCGCTTGAAGTTTTAGCTGAAGGTACGCGCGCAGTCGCGCAAGGCGATTTCAGTCAACGGGCCCAAGTAAAAAGCCGCGATGAACTCGGCATATTGATGCAGTCGTTCAACGATATGACACAACAATTATCGGAAGCAAGAGCCACAGCGGAACGCCATCAGGAACAACTGCAAACGGCCAAGGCCTACCTGGAGAGCGTCCTCGCCAATTTATCCGCAGGTGTACTGGCCTTTGACGAGGATTTTAGGCTGCGTTCGGCAAACCTCAGCGCGGCCCACATACTCGAGACCGAATTTTCAACGTTGCGCGGGTCCAGCCTTGAGGAATGGCGTGCAGCAAACGTCGCACTGCACGGCCTGAGCGAGCAGATTTTATCTTCGTTTAGGCAATCGTCTGCCGACGAATGGGAGAAACAGGTAGAATACTCGGGAAAATCCGGCACGCGCATGCTTTTGTTGCGCGGCAGCAACCTTTCGCGCGCGGGGCAATCCGGTTATGTGGTGGTGTTCGATGACGTCACTCATCTATTGCAGGCGCAGCGCGATGCAGCCTGGGGCGAAGTGGCGCGCCGATTGGCGCACGAGATTAAAAATCCGCTTACGCCCATTCAGCTCTCTGCCGAAAGGCTCAAGCATAAGCTGGCAGATAAGCTTGATAAACCGGATCTGGATATTTTGAAACGTTCAACCCAAACGATTATCAGCGAGGTAGCGGCGATGCAAAATATGGTGGATGCTTTCAGTGACTACGCGCGCACCTCGGAGTCCCGATTGCAATCTATCGATCTTAATAATCTGCTGCGCGAAGTGCTTGCGCTTTACGAATCGCCGGCATTCACCATCAAGCTTGAACTTGCACCCCAGCTGCCACGCATCATGGGCGACAGGACACAACTCCGCCAGGTTATTCATAATTTATTGCAGAACGCCCAGGACGCGCTGGCGGATGTGCCCAGACCGAGCATCGTGGTGCGAACCGAAGCGCAAAGAAACCATATACAGCTCAGCGTTCAAGATAATGGCAGCGGATTTCCTGAACAGCTGATGACGCGGCTGTTCGAGCCGTATGTGACCAGCAAGCCTAAGGGCACCGGCTTGGGACTGGCTATCGTTAAACGAATTGTGGACGAACACAGCGGCATCATCCACGTCGAAAATGTTAAACCGCATGGTGCCTGCGTCAGCATTTCGTTGCCGCTGGCACGCGCCGCGTAGAAGACAATAAATGGCAACGAACCAGATCTTAGTCGTAGACGACGAAGTAGGCATTCGCGAACTGCTTTCTGAAATCCTTGAGGACGAAGGTTATCAGGTGAGGCTTGCCGAAAACGCCAGTCAGGCGCGCGCGCGGCGCATGGAAATGCGTCCTGACCTGGTGCTACTTGATATTTGGATGCCTGATACTGATGGCATCACGCTTCTCAAGGAATGGGCGAGCAACGGACTGCTCACCATGCCGGTCGTCATGATGTCGGGTCACGGCACCATCGAGACCGCCGTAGAAGCGACTCGCATCGGCGCGGTTGATTTCCTGGAAAAACCCATCGCGATGCAAAAGCTTCTAAGTACAGTTGGACAAGCGCTCAGGCGCGGCACCATTCATACCCAGCAACTGCTTTCGCTGGCAAGCCTTGGCAAGTCGCCGCAAATCGCTGAGCTCAAAAAACGCATGGAGCAAATCGCCAATCTCAATTTACCGCTGTTGCTGGTTGGCGAAGTGGGCTGCGGAGTGGAACTGTGCGCACGCTTCCTGCATGAGCCCAACACACAATGGGTTAACCCTGAAAATAACGCTCAACTCGTCGGTGCGCCATTGGATCTGCTGCAGCAGGCGCACGACGGCTTACTGTTCTTAAGCGAGATAGGAAATCTTAGCCGGCAAGAGCAAAAAGGCTTGATGTTTCTTGTCAGCAAGCTCGGGAAGTACAACGTACGGCTGGTGTGCGCCACGTCAAAACCGTTGCCGCAGTTGGTGAGCCAGGGCTTGTTCGATGGCAGCCTGTATCAACTGCTGAGCGTCCTCACCCTTGGCGTGCCCAGTTTGCGGGAGCACCGCGAGGACATCCCCGATCTTGCAAGACTCATGCTGTCGCGATGTGTCGAAGCCGGTGAAGCACCGTTGCGTGAATTCAGTACTTCAGCACTCAACGCATTGCGCAACTACTCTTGGCCGGGCAACTTGATCCAGTTGGAAAACGCCGTAAAGACTTTGGCGCTAACTTCGCTTGAAAAAGAGATTAGCGTCGATGAAGTCAATCGAGTCCTGTCGCAATTTGACATTGAACCGCAGGTTGCAGACCACGCGCTGCCACTCGACGTCGGTTTGCGCGAGGCGCGGGATGCATTTGAGCGCGTCTACTTCAGGCACCACATTAACAAAGAGCGAGGCAATATGAGCCGGATTGCTGAAAAAGTCGGACTGGAGCGGACACACTTGTATCGCAAGCTGAAACAACTCGGAATCAAGATGGGAAGGCGCAATCACGAACAATAAATCATTGCCAAGCCTGGCTCTACCTCAGTAACGTTCCATTATAATTGCGGTACGGATATTCAATTTCTGGCACGTGCGGTTTGGATGATGTTCTTGAATCCGCCCCGTGTCTGGAAGCAATTGCGATTTTCCGGTGCACCGGCTGAGCTGCTATGTTCGAGGTTCTAAAATGGCAAAACGCAAGGATCTGACCAACGCCATACGCGCACTGGCAATGGACGCCGTTCAGAAAGCAAATTCCGGTCATCCGGGAATGCCGATGGGAATGGCGGAAATCGCCGAAGTATTGTGGAACCACCATTTGCGATATAACCCGTCCAATCCCAACTGGCCGGACCGCGACCGATTTGTGCTTTCCAACGGCCACGGGTCAATGCTTCAATACGCGCTCCTGCACCTTACCGGCTTCGACCTGCCTATGGAGGAACTGAAACGTTTTCGGCAACTTCATTCGAAGACACCCGGGCACCCCGAATACGGGTGTACCGTGGGGATCGAAACCACGACCGGTCCCCTTGGCCAAGGGCTTGCCAATGCCGTGGGAATGGCCATTGCGGAAAAGGTACTTGCCGCTCGTTTTAACCGTCCCGAATTCGACATCGTTAATCACCATACTTATGTATTTTGTGGCGATGGTTGCCTGATGGAAGGCATTTCACATGAAGCATGCTCCCTTGCCGGCACCCTGGGACTCAACAAGCTAATTGCGTTTTACGATGACAATGGAATTTCCATTGATGGTCAGGTAAAAGGCTGGTTTACAGACGACACGCCGAAACGCTTCGAGGCTTACGGCTGGCATGTCATTCGCAATGTCGACGGTTACGATAGCGCGGCGCTGGATGTGGCAATCCGGGCTGCCCTGCAGATCGGTGACAAGCCGACCCTGATATGTTGCAAGACGGTAATCGGGAAAGGCGCGCCGCACAAGCAGGGTACGCACGAGGCGCACGGCGCGGCTTTAGGCGAAGCGGAAGTGGCGGCGACCCGCGCCAATATCGGCTGGAACTATCCGCCGTTTGAAATCCCAAGAGAGGTATACGAGGGCTGGGATGCCCGCAGCCGGGGCGCCACGCTTGAAGCGGATTGGAGGCGTAAGTTTGGCGAGTTTGCGAAGAAATTCCCACTTGAAGCCGCCGAGTTTCAGCGTCGCGTTGATAGCGAACTTCCCGCCGATTGGCGCGAGCATGTGCAGCAGCTCATTTCCAAAGTGAATGAAAAATCGGAGAGCATTGCCACCCGCAAAGCTTCGCAAAATGCAATTGAAGGCTTGGCGCCGCTGCTACCCGAGTTAATCGGTGGCTCCGCGGACCTCACCGGCTCGAATCTCACACTGTGGTCGGGTTCCAAAGCAATCGATAAAAACAGCGGCGGCAACTACATTTACTACGGTGTACGCGAGTTCGGCATGACGGCCATTGTGACAGGATTGGCTCTTCACGGCGGCCTGATCCCCTTTGCCGGGACATTTCTCATATTTTCTGATTATGCACGCAACGCGCTGCGCATGGCGGCGCTGATAGGAATTCGCGCGATTTATGTCTTTACGCATGATTCCATCGGTCTGGGCGAAGACGGGCCAACGCATCAGGCTGTGGAGCAGGCGGCTACGCTGCGCTATATACCCAACATGGATGTATGGCGTCCTTGCGACACGGTGGAGTCTGTGGTTGCGTGGGCGCAGGCTATAGAGCGCAAAAGCGGACCGTCGAGTTTGTTGTTCACGCGTCAAAACGTACCTTTTCTAAAGCGCGATGCGATGACTATTGCAAACATCGCAAAGGGAGGCTACATCCTTGCGGAAGCCTCGGCCGGCGATCCGCACGCGGTAATTATCGCGACGGGGTCGGAAGTGGCGCTGGCGATGGCGGCACAAAAAACGCTTGCTAAAGAAGGTATCCCGGTGCGTGTAGTGTCAATGCCATGCACTTCGGTATTCGACCGCCAGGATGAGGCTTTTAAGTCTCTGGTTTTGCCCGCCGGAGTGGCGCGCGTGGCCGTCGAAGCCGGCGTCACCGATTTCTGGCGCAAATATGTCGGGTTGCAGGGCGCAGTGGTGGGAATAGACCGCTTTGGCGAGTCTGCTCCCGCTGCAGATTTGTTCAAATACTTCGGATTTACAGTGGAAAATGTGGTAAAAGCTGTGCGCAATGTCGTAAAGACTTGACGTTGGTCAAATGCAATCGCGGGTTGACGCGGTAAGCTGTAAGGGAGGCTTGCGGGTAGCCGGTCAAGTCGGTTCTAAGACGTGGCGAGATCGCCAAAAAGTTTTGCTTAAAGTTACTTACGCCCGGTTCAAGCGCCCGCTGTAAAAATTATTGATTTTATTCCTGGAGCAGAAACAATGGCTATTCGCATCGCTGTTAACGGTTATGGACGCATCGGACGCAACATTTTGCGCGCTCTCTATGAATCGGGGCGTAACAAGGAAATTGCCATCGTTGCTATCAACGACCTTGGAAACGCCGAAACCAATGCCCATCTTACCCGTTATGACACGGTACACGGGCGATTTCGGGGCAGCGTTGAAGTGGAAAACGACGCTATGATCGTCAATGGCGACCGCATCAACGTGCTAGCCGTGCGCAACCCTGCGGAACTGCCTTGGAAGGAACTCGGTGTAGATGTAGTACACGAATGCACCGGTCTTTTCAACAGCAAGGAGAAGGCCGCGGGGCATATAAAAGCCGGCGCAAAAAAAGTCCTTATTTCCGCTCCGGGGGGCAAGGATGTCGATGCTACCGTGGTCTACGGAGTCAACCATAGAAATCTGAAAGCTTCTCACACGGTAATTTCAAATGCATCGTGCACCACAAATTGTCTTGCGCCGCTTGCCAAAGTTCTGCACGAGAAAATCGGAATTGTCAGTGGTCTGATGACCACAGTGCACGCGTATACCAACGACCAGGTGTTGATCGACGTCTATCACAAGGACCTGCGGCGCGGCCGTTCTGCCACTATGTCCATGATCCCAACCAAAACCGGTGCCGCTTCGGCGCTAGGCCTAGTGTTGCCGGAGCTTGACGGTAAGTTCGACGGCTTCGCAGTGCGCGTACCAACCATCAATGTATCATTGGTGGATTTGAGCTTTATCGCGAAACGCCCGACGACGGTTGAAGAAGTAAATGCGGTGATGAAGCAGGCATCAGAGGGAGAATTAAAAAGCATCATCGACTACAGCGACGAGCCGCTGGTTTCGATCGATTTCAATCATCATTCCGCTTCCTCGATCTTCGACGCGTCACTTACCAAAGTAACTGGGGGCACACTTGTGAAAGTGCTGTCCTGGTATGACAACGAGTGGGGGTTTAGCAACCGCATGCTGGATGTGACGGTTGCATGGATGAACGCAAGATAATCCGGCCATGTCTATCCTGAGGATGACCGATCTTGATCTTGCGGGCAAGCGCGTGCTGATACGCGAGGACTTCAATGTGCCGTTGAACAACGGCGAGGTGGCGGATGATACGCGCATCCGCGCCTCATTGCCGACCGTAGAACGTGCGCTCAAAGCGCGCGCCAAAGTCATGCTGATGTCGCATCTGGGGAGGCCAGAAGAAGGAACGTACGATGAACGCCGCTCCCTGAAACCGGTGGCGCGGCGCCTTTCCCAATTATTGGGTCGTGAAGTGACAGTGGTTAGTGACTGGTTAGACGGAGCGGAAGTTGCGGCAGGCAATGCGGTTTTATTTGAGAACGTGCGCTTTAACAAGGGGGAAAAAGAAGACAGCGATGAGCTTGCGCAAAGAATGGCGAAATTATGCGATATTTATGTCATGGACGCTTTTGCCGTAGCGCATCGCGCCGAAGCGTCCACTCATGGAGTTGCGAAATTTGCCAAAGTCGCCTGTAGCGGTCCCTTGCTTGCCGCCGAACTGGATGCGCTTGGAAAAGCGCTGCACAACCCTAAGCGACCATTAGTTGCCATCGTCGGAGGCGCTAAAGTCTCCACTAAGCTCCCCGCGCTGAATTCGCTGTGTAAAATTGTAGACCAATTGATCGTGGGGGGCAGTATCGCGAATACGTTTATGCTCGCCGCAGGTCACGCGATCGGCAAATCCCTCGCAGAGGCGAAATTGACCGGGGAGGCGCTGGAGATTATTCAGGCGGTGCGTGGCAAAGGTGGCGAGGTGCTAATTCCGCACGACGTAATATGCGCCAAGGAATTTTCGGTTACTGCCAAAGCCACGTTGAAGGACATCAAAGAGATTGCCGCGGATGACCTGATCATGGATGTCGGGCCTAAAACCCGCGAAACGATTGTTCGCATAGTGGAGAAGGCCGGTACCATCGTTTGGAACGGGCCGCTCGGTGTGTACGAATTCGAGCAGTTCAGCGCGGGCACCCTGGCGTTGGCTAACGCCATTGCCGATTCCAGGGCATTTTCCCTCGCGGGCGGCGGCGAGACGCTTGCAGCGCTGGCCAAATTCGGACTTACAGACAAAATATCCTATATTTCGACCGGTGGCGGCGCGTTTCTTGAGTTTATGGAGGGCAAGAAACTGCCGGCTGTGGAAATTCTTGAACAACGTGCAAGGCAGTGATGCGGGATAAATTCTCAAGTTTTTTCGGCGGATTTTATTTCATCCGTCAATGTCCGAATTGTTATGCTGCGTAGAACTAAAATTGTCGCAACGCTCGGACCTTCCTCCAGCGACCCGAAAGTACTTGAACGCATGATAGCTGCCGGCGTCGATATGGTGCGCATGAATTTTTCCCACGGTTCAGCCCAGGATCATCTGCAACGGTCTGAGACGGTGAGCGAAATGGCACGGAAAGTAGGTCGCAGTGTCGGCATCATTGCCGATTTGCAGGGTCCCAAAATCCGCATTGGCAGGTTCGAGCAGGGCAAAATCACGCTGCGCGCTGGCGATTCATTTGTTCTCGACACCAGCGACAAACCGGGCAATGAACGGCGTGTGGGCCTGGATTACAAGGAACTGCGGCGCGATGTCGTCCCGGGCGCGGTGCTGCTGCTCGATGACGGGCGCATGGTGTTCGACGTAAAGGCGGTGCGCGACGACGAGATTGTTTGCAGCGTGAGGCACGGGGGAGTGCTGACTAACAACAAGGGCATCAACCGGCAGGGCGGAGGGCTGACCGCGCCGGCTCTTACTGAAAAAGATCGGCAAGACATCAAAACGGCGGTTCAGCTCAAAGCGGATTATTTGGCGGTATCGTTCGCCAAAAGCGGCTCCGATATGCGCCTGGCCCGCCAGCTGCTGCGCGATGCCGGCGGACACGCATTGCTAATTGCCAAGATCGAAAGAGCAGAAGCGATTCCCGCGTTGCAGGAAATTCTAGAGGCGTGTGACGGTATCATGGTTGCGCGCGGAGATCTTGCAGTTGAAGTCGGCGATGCAGCGGTTCCTGCGTTGCAAAAACGCATGATTCGCGTCGCACGCGGTATGAACAAGCTCACCATTATCGCGACACAAATGATGGAATCAATGATAGAGAGCCCGATACCCACCCGCGCCGAGGTATCGGACGTGGCGAATGCGGTACTGGAGGGCACCGACGCAGTCATGCTGTCTGCGGAAACGGCCAGCGGCAAGTTTCCGGTGGAATCGGTCGAAGCAATGAACCGTGTCTGCGTTGAAGCTGAAAAATCCGATGAAGTGGCGCTGGACCGCGATTTTTTGGATCGTGTCTTTACCCGTATCGACCAGTCAATTGCAATGGCCGCGCTGTTTACTGCGTATCATCTGAAAATCAAGGCAATCGCCGCACTCACGCAGTCGGGCTCTACGGCATTATGGATATCGAGGCTGAATTGCGGTGTGCCGATTTATGCGCTCACGACTGAAACTGCAACGCGCCACCGCGTCTGCCTGTTTCGCGATACCTACCCGCTGATGTTGAAATACACCGGTCAGGACAGGCAGCAATTGCTGCTTGAAGTCGAGAAAGAGCTGCTGGCAAACAAGGTGGTGCGGGAGGGCGATCTAATCGTGCTGACGATCGGAGAACCTATTGGCAAGTCCGGGGGTACTAATACGATGAAGATCCTAAAAATAGGGCAGCATCAAAATGCGTGATAAGCAGGATTTTTTTATGATTCGCTGCTAGAATTTTTATTGGAGGTGAAGGACAAATGTATGAACGTGAACTTGAAACCACAGCCGCTGCCATGGTGGCGAAAGGTAAAGGCATACTCGCGATAGACGAGAGCACTCCTACCTGTAAAAAGCGCTTTGACAGCATCGGTGTAGAATCCACCGTCGATAACCGCCGCGCCTATCGCGAAATTCTGATAACGGTGCCCGGAGCGGCGCAATACGTAAGCGGTATGATACTTTATGACGAAACAATACGGCAGTCCGCCGCGGACGGCACGCCGTTTCCGGTCGCGCTCAAGCGCCAGGGAATCCTCGCCGGGATCAAGGTAGACGCCGGCGCCAAGAAACTTGCCGGCGCTCCGGGAGAGAAGGTTACTGAAGGGTTGGACGGCCTGCGCGAGCGTCTCGCAGAATACCGCGGCATGGGCGCGAGCTTCGCCAAATGGCGCGCGGTTATCACCATAGGCGAAGGAATTCCGAGCGCATACTGCCTGGATGTCAATGCGCATGCGCTGGCGCGGTATGCGGCGCTTTGCCAGGAAGCCGGATTGGTGCCGATTGTTGAGCCGGAAGTGTTAATGGATGGCAAACATTCTATACAGCGCTGTTTTGAGGTTACTGAAGCTACGTTGCGCGGCGTTTTCAGTGAGCTTTATCTGCAGCGCGTGGCACTGGAACACATGGTGCTTAAAGCGAGCATGGTAATTTCGGGAAGCGAATCCGCGGAGCGCGCAGGTGTTGAACAAGTGGCTGCACAGACCCTGCGCTGCATAAAGCGTGTGGTACCCGCCGCAGTGCCCGGAATCGTGTTCCTCTCAGGCGGGCAAGGCCCCGAAGAAGCGACCGCGCATCTAAATGCCATGAACTTGATGGGCCCCAACCCCTGGCCTTTGAGCTTTTCCTACGGTCGCGCGCTGCAGGAGCCCGCGCTCAATACCTGGAGGGGACAGGCCGCCAACGCAGCGGCAGCGCAAAAGGCGCTTTACCACCGAGAAAAAATGAACAGCGCCGCGAGCCTTGGCCGCTACAGCGCGCAGATGGAGCAGGGAAAAGCCGCGGCTTAACGCGGTTCGCTGGCTAGGCGTTAATGAAACGCGCGTATCGCAACCGGGATGCGTCGGTTGCCAAACTGCCGGGTGAATTGCGCGAACTCGCCCGCGAGCGGCGTGGCGCAGCCGGGGCATTTACCGTCGTCCGTGACGCGGTAGCTCACAATGCGATGCCAATCGCGCGCGATAAGCGGTGTTTTGCAGGCGGCACAGTAAGTGGTGCCGCCCTCAGTATCGAACACATTGCCGGTATAGACATATTGCAATCCTTCTTGCTGAGCAATGGCTCGCGCTCGGCTTAATGTGTGCGGCGGAGTCGGCGGCAGGTCCGTCATCTTGTAATCGGGATGGAATGCGGTGAAATGCAGCGGCACATCCAGTCCCAGCTCGCGCGCGATCCACTGCGATTCATTGCGAATTTCCTCATCGCTGTCATTCTTGCCGGGGATCAGCAGCGTGGTGATTTCTAACCAGACACGGGTTTCATGTTTGAGGTACTTGAGTGTATCCAGGATCGGTTGTAGCTGGGCGCCGCAAAGCTTGAAATAGAATTCGTTGGTGAATGCCTTGAGGTCTACATTGGCGGCATCCATTTTGGCATAGAAGTCCCGGCGCGGCGCATCGTGCATGTAGCCTGCAGTAACCGCGACCGTCTTAATACCGCGTGCGCGACAGGCATCCGCGACGTCCATGGCGTATTCAGCGAAAATCACCGGGTCATTGTAGGTAAAAGCGACGCTCTTACAACCATGAGCAACCGCGGACTCAGCAATGGCATCAGCCGAGGCGGTATCTGCAAGGGTATCCATTTCTTTGGACTTACTGATATCCCAGTTCTGGCAGAATTTACACGCCAGATTGCACCCGGCAGTGCCGAACGACAGCACGCTCGAGCCGGGATAAAAATGATTGAGCGGTTTTTTCTCTATGGGATCAATGCAAAATCCTGAGGAACGGCCGTAAGTCGTTAGCACCATGGCATCGTCCAACCGCTGGCGCACGAAGCAGGCGCCGCGCTGCCCTTCGTGCAGGCGGCAATCACGAGGACAAAGGTCGCATTGAATGCGGCCGTCGTCCAGCTTGTGCCAATATTTCCCTGGGTGATTCATGAGTACAGGTTTTCCTCATGTTCAGCTTCGTGGAACCGAAGCACAGTATAGCGCGACAATCGGATACCCTCTGCCCAAAAAGACGGCGACAACCCCGCTTTCTTTTTCAGCAGCCCCATGAATACCTGCGGTGTGGGCAGGCTTTCCCACATCTGCGGCAAAAAAGTGCTGCGCCAGCTCTGGTACTCGAATATGACGCCGTCAATCGCGGGACGCAGCTGGCTGAGGGCGTCCTGCTCATTCGCAAAATACATCGGCTCTACGGCAGAGATCAACGATACCTCTATGCGCGTGCAGTTTAATTCATCGTCGCTAAGCGGTTCAAAGCGCGGATCGTGGAATGCCGCCGCCAGCGCATTGGCCTTGAGGTCCGCAAGTAGCGAGCGCTGCGCGTGAAGTGAGCCAATGCAGCCCCGCAGATCGCCATCTATCTTAAGTGTGACGAAACAGGCTTTCAGCTCCTGCAGCCAGGGTGCGGATTCGTCCGCAGCAGCTTGCCGACCCAACGCTTGGCCGATAGTCACGCGGGCAATGGGGAGGACAATTCGCTCTGCGTTAGTGTACATTGCGTGCGCTTTCGTAGAACGCGAAAGCCGCGTAACCCACGACCCGGCTGCGATCGCCTACGGTATCACCTGAATTGCGTAGGTCGAGAAGCCGAGGTCTTAGGCTGCGGCGCTGCGCCGCGAGCAATAGGCCGTTCACCGGCGATGCGCCACAGGCTTGCTGGTGGCTGATAGGCTGGCGCAAATCCAGGATCGCTTGCGCCGTCGCCTGGTCTACCCGGCGCGCAGTTTCATAGGGCAGATAATGGGAAAGGTCTGAACTCACCACGATCAAGGTTTCCTCGCCACCCCACACGAGGTCCAAGGCATCGGCAATTTCCTCAGGTGTTGCGTCTCCGACCGCAATTGGAACCAGAGTAAATTTCTCCAGCACAACCTGTAAAAACGGAAGATGGACCTCAAGTGAGTGTTCCGAAGCATGGGCCGCTTTGCTTTGCACCACCTGCGGCAATCGCGATAACATTTCCAAACTAGCTTCATTTAACGAGACCATACCGAGCGGTGTGGCAAAGCCGCTGGCGTTGGGCAAGGCTAATCCGCGCACCGCTACAAAATGCGCCGGTCCCAGCAGAATCACGCGCTTGACCCGCTGCCAGGCGGGTTCAAGCAGGGCATAAGCGCTTGCCGCAACCGGGCCGGAATAGATGTAGCCGGCATGCGGGGCGACAATTGCTTTGGGAATCGCAGGTTCAATCCGCTTTGCGTTGCCCAGTAGCGCAACCACCTCCTGCTCCAGCGCTTCGGGCTGGAGGGGGTAGAAACTGCCTGACACGGCAGCAGGACGAACCTGAATCATAGGAGACTTCAAAAAGCTAAACTAATGTTTGTCTATTTGGTGACGTTGAATAACATTTTCAAGTAGCTTTCTTGCTCATCAATCTAGGAGCTTCCTTCAGCAAATAATCCTTAAATGCATGTGCCACCTTGGACAGGCGCTTCTGGCTTCGGTGCGCTACATGCCAGTGGCGCTGGATCGGGAATCCTTCCACGTCGAGCAGCTTAAGCCGACGTGCTTCCAGTTCCAGTTCGACCGTATGCAATGATACAACGCCCAATCCCATACCGGCCTGCACTGCCTGTTTTATGGCCTCATTGGTGCCCATTTCCATCCCAGGGTTGAGCTTGATGCGATGCTCTGCGAAAAAACGTTCCATCGCGCCACGTGTGCCGGAGCCCATTTCCCTCAGCAGAAATATCTCGTGCTGTAGTTTGGCAAGCGGAATTTTGCGTAGCTTTGTCAAGCGGTGATTAACGGGGGCAATGACCACCAGCGGGTTCTCCATGAATGTTTCTGCGATGATGTCCGCGTTTTGCGGCGGCTGTCCGATTATAGCCAGATCGGTATCGTTGTCCGCAAGCTGCTTAAGCACGGTCTCCCGGTTGGAGACGTTCAGGCTTACAGCCACTTTTTTGTGCAGTTGGCAAAATTTGGCCAGCAGTTGCGGCGCAAAATAATTGGCGGTGCTTACAACCGAGATATTGAGCTTACCCCGGTCCAGACCTTTAATCTGATCCAGTACGCCTTCCATTTCGGCAAGCTGCTGTGCGATCGCCCGGCTGTAATGAAACAGTTCGCGCCCTGCCTCGGCCATGTAAATGCGCTTGCCCAGCTGTTCAAACAGCGGCAGTCCGATGTTGTCCTCAAGCTGTTTGATTTGCATCGATACCGCGGGCTGCGACAAGTAGAGCTCTTCGGCAGCGCGCGAAAAATTCAAGTGGCGAGCCACTGCTTCGAACACGCGTAGCTGGCGCAATGTTAAATGCAGCATAGCGGATGACCGGGGCTGAAATTAAATAATACTATAACAAAAATCTTATTATAACAATCAAAACACATGAGTATCATTTATGATTATTTGGAGTACCATTAATTAGGCATCATTTTCAAGGAGATGGTCATGGGCGGGCCGGGCGCAGGAACGATCAAAGGCAAGGAACGCTATAAGGCGGGCGTCATACCTTACAAGACCATGGGTTACTGGGAACCCAGCTATACACCCAAGGACACCGACCTCATCGCGCTGTTTCGCGTTACGCCGCAGGACGGCGTTGATCCGGAGGAAGCCGCGGCCGCAGTCGCGGGCGAATCGTCCACGGCTACCTGGACTGTGGTTTGGACCGATCGTTTGACTGCCTGCGAACATTATCGGGCTAAGGCCTACCGCATCGATCCCGTTCCTAACAGTCCCGGACAGTACTTTGCCTACATTGCCTACGATTTGGATTTGTTCGAGCCGGGATCAATAGCCAATCTCACTGCATCCATCATCGGCAACGTGTTTGGTTTCAAACCGCTTAAAGCGTTGCGTCTGGAAGACATGCGCATGCCCGTCGCTTACCTTAAGACCTTCGACGGTCCTCCCACCGGCATCGTGGTGGAAAGAGAACGATTAGATAAATTCGGGAGGCCACTGCTCGGCGCAACGACAAAGCCTAAGTTGGGGCTTTCAGGCAAAAATTATGGGCGGGTGGTATACGAAGCGTTAAAAGGTGGTCTCGATTTCGTAAAAGACGACGAGAATATAAATTCTCAGCCATTTATGCATTGGCGCGACCGCTATCTGTATTGCATGGAAGCGGTGAATCGCGCTTCTGCCGAGACCGGCGAAGTCAAAGGGCATTATCTGAACATCACCGCGGCGACCATGGAAGACATGTACGAACGCGCCGCGTTTGCGAAGGAATTGGGCTCATGCATTGTCATGATCGATCTTGTCATCGGCTATACCGCAATCCAATCTATTTCCAAATGGGCGCGCAAAAACGACATGATTCTGCATCTACACCGCGCAGGACACGCCACCTACACGCGCCAGAAGGCTCACGGCGTCAGCTTTCGCGTGATTTGCAAATGGATGCGCATGGCGGGAGTTGATCATATTCACGCCGGCACCGTGGTAGGCAAGCTCGAAGGCGATCCGAACATGGTGCAGGGTTACTATAACGTCTTGCGCGAGCCGCACAATGATGTTGATTTGCAACGCGGCATTTTCTTCGAGCAGGACTGGGTTGGCCTGCGCAAGGTCATGCCGGTGGCTTCTGGCGGCATTCATGCCGGGCAGATGCATCAATTAATTCATTATTTGGGCGAGGATGTGGTTCTGCAATTTGGCGGCGGCACCATTGGCCATCCTATGGGTGTGCAGGCGGGCGCAACTGCCAACCGCGTGGCGTTGGAAGCGATTATTCAGGCGCGTAATGAAGGCAAGGATATCTGGAACGAGGGAGCGCAGATTCTCGAAACGGCTGCAAAGGCGTGCGCTCCGCTGAAAGCCGCGCTGGAAGTGTGGAAAGACATTACCTTCAACTACGCCTCCACCGATACCGCCGATTTTATGCCCACACCCACGGTCAGTGTCTAAGGAGACCGCATCATGAGAATTACGCAAGGCACGTTTTCTTTCCTTCCCGATTTTTCCGACGCCGAAATCCGCGCACAAGTTGCGTATTGCTTAAAAAGCCGTTGGGCGGTGAGCGTGGAGTTCACTGACGACCCGCATCCGCGCAACTTTTACTGGGAAATGTGGGGGATGCCGATGTTTGATATTAAGGATGCAGCGGGAATCATGTATGAGATCGATCAATGCCGCAAAGCCTATCCCAACCACTACATCAGAGTAAATGCGTTCGATTCGACACGCGGCTGGGAAACTGTGCGCCTGTCCTTTATCGTCAATCGCCCCAAGCACGAACCCGGCTTTCAGGTGCTGCGTCAGGAAGGCCCGGGGAGGAGTATCCGCTACACGCTACACAGTTATGCCACCGATAAACCCAAGGGTGGGCGCTACCAGGAACCATGAATCCTGAGAACGGCATTGCCCAGAGTTTGCCCGACGATACGCCGGTAGACTTAGAAGGCGCGTTTCGCGATTCGCGCATTCAGGACGTGCTTGATCAACTCGACCGGGAGCTGATTGGCCTCAAACCGGTGAAAACCCGCATCCGCGAAATTGCAGCGCTACTTTTAGTTGATCGGCTGCGCAGTGGACTGGGTTTGAGTTCCGGCGCGCCTTCTCTGCACATGTCCTTCACCGGCAATTCGGGCACGGGCAAGACCACCGTCGCTATGCGCATGGCCGAGATTCTGCACCGCCTGGGATACGTGCGCAATGGCCACATGGTGGCGGTCACGCGCGACGATTTGGTCGGGCAATATATCGGGCACACCGCGCCCAAGACCAAAGAAGTGCTGAAAAAAGCGATGGGCGGCGTATTGTTTATAGATGAGGCTTATTACCTCTACCGCACGGAAAACGAGCGGGACTACGGACAGGAGGCGATCGAAATTTTGCTTCAGGTTATGGAGAATCAGCGTGAAGACCTGGTCGTGATACTCGCCGGCTATAAGGACCGCATGGAGGAGTTTTTTCGGAGCAATCCCGGCATGTCTTCGCGAATTGCACACCACCTGGAATTTCCTGACTACTCGGAGCAGGAATTGCTTGCAATCGCAAAGCTGATGCTGCAACAGCAACAATATCATTTCAGTGCGCCGGCAGAAAAAGCATTTCAGGATTACATACTGAAACGCATGCACATGCCCCGCTTTGCCAATGCGCGTAGCATCAGAAACGCCATCGACCGGGCGCGGCTGCGCCAGGCAAACCGCCTGTTTGCAAGCAACCGCGCAAAGCTTACCAAGAAAGATCTCATAACCATTGAAGCGGAGGATATTCTGGCGAGCCGTGTTTTCAATGACGGCGTGCCCGACGACAAGAACGCAGTGAAGCAAACCTCGGCTGACTAAACCTCCCGGTGATAGTGTAAAATCTTTGTAAAGCGAAGAATCGGGGCATCAATGAATAAAAAGCCGCTGGTTAGCGTGCTAATGGGAAGCAAGAGCGACTGGGAGGTGATGCAGCACGCGGCCATACAGCTCGAAAATTTCGGGGTAAGCTATGACGCGCAGGTAATTTCTGCTCACCGTTCTCCCGAAATGCTGGATGATTATGTAAAAAGCGCCGCCGTACGGGGTACCCTATGCTTTATAGCCGGTGCGGGCGGTGCGGCGCATCTTGCCGGAGTGATCGCGGCCAAAACGATTTTGCCGGTTTTGGGCGTGCCGATGCCGTCGAAACATCTACAAGGATTGGATTCGCTGCTTTCCATCGTGCAAATGCCCAAGGGCATACCGGTTGCAACGTTTGCCATAGGCGAAGCCGGGGCAGCGAATGCCGGGCTTTTCGCTATTGCCCTGTTTGCGCTGCACGACGCAAAGCTGGCAAAACAACTGCGGGAATTCCGCAAAGCACAGGCTGAATCGGTAAAAGCGGCGAGCATATCGAAGATTTCTTGAAGCGAGTTACTGTCGCAAAAAATGGCGGGCCCAGATAAGTTGTTGTTCCAATCCACCCTTAGCAGCGTTCCGTTATTGCACCGCGGAAAAGTGCGGGACATCTACGCGGTGGACGGCGACAAGCTGTTGATCGTCCAAACCGACCGCCTTTCAGCATTTGATGTCGTTCTGCCAACCCCGGTACCCGGCAAAGGCAAAGTACTTACCGGGCTTTCCAATTTCTGGTTTCACAAGCTTGGCGATGTTATTCCCAATCACCTGACAGGGCTTGCTCCGGAGTCGGTTCTGAAACAAGAGAGCGAGCGCGAACAGATTGCCGGACGGGCCTTCTTGGTGCGGCGCTTGAAGCCTCTGCCTGTCGAAGCTATCGTGCGCGGCTATATCGCCGGGTCAGGATGGAAAGAATATCTGAAAACCGGCAAAATCTGCGGCATTGCCCTTCCTGCGGGCCTCAAGGAGGCGCAAAAACTTCCGCAACCGATTTTCACGCCTTCTACTAAAGCGCCGGCGGGAGCGCATGACGTAAACATTCCGTTTGCCGATGCTGAAAAACTTCTGGGGACGGAGACCGCGGCCAAGGTGCGCGCCATATCCCTCCGGCTTTATACCGACGCTGCAGATTACGCCGCAAAGAAAGGCATAATTATCGCGGACACCAAATTCGAGTTCGGCCTGGACGATTCCGGAAAACTGTATTTGATCGATGAAGCGCTTACTCCGGACTCATCGCGTTTTTGGCCGGCAGACCAATATAAAGTCGGATCGAGCCCGCCGAGTTTTGACAAGCAATTCGTGCGCGACTGGCTGGAGGCGCAGCACTGGAACAAAAAACCGCCTGCGCCGCAGCTACCTGCAGACGTGCTGGAGAAAACCGCAGAAAAATACCGCCTGGCCTTGCATTTGCTCACCGACGCCTGATGCGGACGCGGGAAGTGAAGGCCGTATCCGTTCGTGAAATCGAAAGAGCGGTCGTGATATTGCGCGGCGGCGGCTTGGTGGCATTCCCCACGGAAACCGTGTACGGACTGGGCGCAGATGCCTTAAATCCTGCAGCGGTCAAAAAAATCTTTGCGGCAAAAGGCCGTCCGGAAAGCCATCCGGTTATCGTGCACCTTGCTGACGCTTCGCAGCTCGCGCGCTGGGCGCGCGGGATTCCCAAGGCAGCGCTGCGTTTGGCTGACGTATTTTGGCCGGGGCCGCTTACGCTGATTTTGCGCCGCGCGGAAAAGGTACCTGACGCTGTTACCGGCGGCCAGGATACTGTGGGTTTGCGTGTTCCCGCCCATCCCGTGGCGCACACCCTGCTGCAGGCATTTGGCAGCGGTATCGCCGCACCATCAGCCAACCGCTTTGGCCGCCTCAGTCCCACCACTGCCGACCATGTGCGTGGGGAGCTGGGGGAACGGGTGGATATGATATTGGATGGCGGTCCCTGCGCGCTTGGCCTGGAATCGACTATTGTGGATTTATCCGGCAGCCATCCCGCACTGCTGCGACCCGGGAAAATTTCCGTTTCTGAACTTAAAAAAGTTTTGAAAACACCGTTGGTTTTGCCCGGACCGACTTCGCCGCGCGCGCCTGGAACAATGACGGTACACTATGCACCGCTTACGCCTTTACGACTGATTTCCGGCAAGGCATTGGCAGAAGCGGCTCACGAACTGGGCTCACTGGGCAAACGCGCAGCGATACTTACGTATCGTCATGCGCCGCTCGGCGGTGCGAATGTCACTTGGATTGCAGCGCCGGCACAAGCGACTGCCTACGCGCGCGCGCTATACTCCAATCTGCGCCGACTCGATCAGAAGCGGGTTGACGTGATACTAGTCGAAGAGGTACCGCCGGGAGAGGAATGGGACGCGGTGCGTGACCGTTTGGAGAAGGCTGCGTCACCCAAAGAAAGATCCTAGAGCAACCCAAACAGCATTTTGGCTGCGATGATGTATAGAAAGGCGGCAAAAACTTTTCTAAGCCGAGCAACCGGCAGTCGGTGCGCTAGCTTGGCTCCAAACGGCGCAGTGAGCACGCCCGCCACCACCAACCACAGCAGCGCCGGCAGGTAAACAAAACCCAGGCTCAGCGGAGGCAGATTGTCCTGCGTCAATCCGGTGAAGATGTAGCCTACCGCGCCGGAGACTGCGATAGGAAATCCTATTGCCGAAGAAGTGCCGATGGCATCGTGTGTTTTTATGTTGCAGTAGAGCATGAATGGAATGGACAGAATCGCTCCACCGCCCCCAACCAAGCTGAAAGTGATGCCGATTATAATCCCAACAAAGAACGTGCCGAGCGCCCCCGGCATCTGTCGCGAAGGTTTGGGTTTGATCTCAAATAGAATCTGGGTGGCCGCGAAAAATACGAACAGTGCGAATAACAACGCCAATGCGGAACTCGAAAGCAGCGCGGCGAATCCTGATCCCAGAAGCGAGCCAAGCACGATGCCGGGGGTGATGCGGCGCACGATCGTCCAATTTACCGCTCCGTGCGCGTGATGGGCGCGAAAGCTGGACACAGAAGTGAAAATGATGCTCGCCAGCGAAGTGCCGAGCGCAAGATGCAGCAAATTAGTTTGCGGAAAATCCTGCGATTGGAAGAGAAAGACGAGTGATGGAACAAAGATGAACCCACCGCCAACCCCCAGCAAACCTGCGAGGAAACCCGCTAAAGCGCCCACCGCAAGATAAGCGACCCACCATTCCATGGTCAGCCCTTTGCGTTAAGGCGAGCGTAGACCGACGCGCTCACTTTAGGAGAACGCGCGTAATGAATTGCCACTCTCTCGGATCAACCGGAGTAATCGAGAGGCGGTTGCCTTTTTGCAGAACGCGCATGTTCCTGAGCTCGTGGCGGCCGCGCAATTCCTTGAGGCTGATGAGCCGGGTTTTGCGCAGGAGCCTCACATCCACGTTGAACCAGCGCGGGTTGTGCGCAGTGGCCTTGGAATCGTAATACCCGCTCCTTCGGTCATATTGACTTGCATCCGGATAAGCGCGCTTGCAGATTTCGGCTATTCCTGCAATTCCAGGTATTTCGCAGTTTGAATGGTAAAAAAAAGCCTTGTCCCCTACTTGCATCTGGTCCCGCATGAAATTGCGCGCTTGATAATTGCGTACGCCAAACCACGCAGTTATTTTTCCCGGTGCCGAAGCCAGATCGTCCACGCTGAATTCGGAGGGTTCCGATTTCATAAGCCAGTAACGCATGCGGCCTGGTCAAGTGCCACGGGGCATAAAAAATGCGGCATAGCCGCATCATGAGATAAAGCCCCCCGCAAATGCCGTCTAGGCCGATATTTTGAACCTGGGGTTCACGGTGGTTCGCTCACCGAGCGCATCAGGCAATTCCATGTCGGACTCGCACAACAGCACTCATCAGGCTCGCAACCCAGGCAAAAATATTGGTTCAAAAGAATCTCGCCCGGACAAACACCGCAGGGGACAACCCGATTGCAGACGGACTTGATTGAACGGTCGCGCTTTACTTATCCAACATCGCTTTATCAAGCGTTGCCTGCATGCTGGCCATTCTACGCTTAAATTCCGCGATGTCAAAACCATCGGCGACGCACGTCGAGAAAAGTTCATAGGTAATGTTCAGCGCAGCCATAATGGCGATGCGCTCAAGTCCGACTACTTTTCCCTGGTCGTGGATTTCGCGCATTTTTTTATCCAGGTAGGCCACAGCCTGCAGCAATTGTTTTTGTTCGTTCTGTGCGCAAGCGACGCGGAACTTGCGCCCCATGATGCTGATATCCAGCCCTTTGCCGGCAGCGCTCATTTCTCGTATTCCGGAATGTGCCTTAACAGGGCCTCAAGACGTTTTTTTGCGCTCTCTATTTTTATTTCAAGCTGCTTATTTTCACTGAGCGAAGTGGCAAGTTCCTGACGCAATTGATGGTTATGGGCGCGCAGGTGCTGGCAGGCCTGCACGAACTGGCTGATTTTCTCTTCGAGTGCTTTGAGTTCCGCTTCCATAAGCACACTATAGTTTTGAAAATCCTGAAAAGTCAACTGTTAACGTTATTTATTGAATGTGTTTTGATACCAGTTCCCGAACTGTTTGCGGCGCTCCGAGTTCACGCTTATCCAACCCTTAATCCAGGCCAAAAATCGCGTAAGTGGGTAATTACTTGAGCTTACCAGGCGGTTCTTGTATAAACTATGAACCATGACGCAGCTTGCCGTGCTTATTCCGGCAAACTTGCGGCTTGAAGCAGAAGTCCGTTTGCAGGTGCTCGTGCTGATTTCATTGGCTCGGGTTAAACGGGAAACAGGTGCGCATTATTTTGCAAAACCTGTGCTGCCCCCGCAACGGTAAGCGATGCTGGCGTATTAATAAGCCACTGTGAGGACTCCTCATGGGAAGGCGATACGTCTAATCTCGCGAGCCCGGATACCGGCCTGGAAACGCGGTTTGGAAATCCCGCGGGAGGCGGTATCCGGGTCCCACCCTGATGTCTCAAGCAGTACCTCCCCGTGTATTTCCTTTTGTGCCTGCGGCGGGCGCGCGCCACTTTTGGAAAGCTACATGTGAAATATCTTCACAAGCTTGGCTTGCTGATTCTGGTATTAGGAAATTCCGCATACGCGGACGATAACTTGTCAGTGGTAACGGAAAATGTCGTGGTGACTGCCGCGCGGATTCCACAGAAAGCGTCGCAGTCCTTGCAGCCAGTAACCGTGATTACGGCCCAGGATATCGCTGAAAGCGGGCAGCAGACGTTGGTTGAAGTACTGCAATCGCGCGCCGGCTTGGAAATCACCAGCAACGGCGGGTTTGGACAGCCCTCCGGCGTGTTCATCCGCGGTGCCAACAGCAATCAGACCCTGGTCTTAATCGACGGATTGCGGGTCGATTCGGCGACAACCGGCGCCACCGCGCTGGAAAATATTCCGCTCAACCAAATCGAACGTATAGAAATCGTGCCGGGGCCGTTGAGCAGCTTGTATGGCTCCGAAGCGATGGGCGGCGTAATACAAATTTTTACTAAAAGCGCCGAGAATGCTCCAAGCCTAAATGCATCGGTGGGTTACGGGAGTTTCGACACTCGGTCAGCGAGCGGCGGAGTGAACAGCAGGATCAAGGATACCGACTTTAGCCTGAATGCGGGCTATTTTATCACCCAGGGTTTCGACGCGACCAAGGCGACGATCGACGCGCCCGGTACCCCCCCTGCCTTTCAAATTCATAATCCGGACCTCGACGGCTACCATAATTCGAACTATTCGCTGAAGCTTGCGCAGCATTTAACTGCGGGTGACGAAATCGGGGCGACCGCATTTCAAAGTTTTGGAAATACGCGGTTTGACTCGGGGCCGCTTACCGATGATATCAACCGGCAGACTCTCAGCGCGTTTTCCGTGTACAGCAGCAACCAGTTCACTGCGCTGTGGCGTAGCCTGCTGCGCTTCGGTCTGGGACGCGACAATCAGCAGATTAGCGGCGCATTCCCGGGCTATTTTCGTACCACTCAGCCCCAATTTACCTGGCAGAATGATATCAAGCTCGGCGCAGGATCGCTGCTCGCCGGTTTCGAATATCTCAACCAGCAGCTGGCGAGCGATACGCCTTACAGCGGTACTCACCGCGATGTCCGCTCCGTATTTGGCGGCTATGTCGGAGAGTTTGGGCCGCACAGCGTGCAACTTAATGCGCGCAACGACGACAACAGTCAGTTCGGCGACCAGACGACCGGCTCAATAGGTTATGGCTACCGCTTGAATTCCTACTTGAGGCTCAGGGCGAGCGGCGGCAACGCGTTCAAGGCACCGACGTTCAATGATCTTTATTTTCCCGGCTTCAGCAATCCCAACTTGCAGCCCGAGCGTTCGCGCAGCTATGAAGCGGGCGTGGATGTGGACATCGGCCCCCACCATTTAAGCCTTACTTATTTCGATAACCGCATTACCGATTTGATCACGCTGGTGTTTAATCCGAATACATTTACTTTCACGCCGGAAAACGTGGACGAAGCGCGCATCAACGGCGGCGAGATTTCTTATCAGGGCAGTTACGCCGGATTTTCAAGCAGCGCACATTTCACGGTGCAAGACCCGGTCAATACAGCAACCGGGGATCTCCTGCAGCGTCGAGCTACGCATTTTGGAAGTCTTTCTGTCAGCAAAAGCCTGAGTCGGCTTCAGCTCAGCGTGGAAATGTTCGCGAGCGGCGCGCGCTACGATTCGCCGAATGAAGACCCGGCAACGCGCTTGCACGGCTACGCCCTTTACAATTTAACCGCAAATTACGCTTTTGCGCGCGGCTGGTCAGCAAACTTGCGCTGGAACAACATTTTTAGCCGCAGCTACGAGCTGGTGCAAAATTACAATACTCCGGGCAGCAATGTATTTTTTACTGTGAGCTATCAGCTGCCCCAAAAATAATCAACCATAATGCAAACGAAACCGACCTGTTGTTCCAGAATTACCGCGGCGTTGCACACTTAAGAAGCCTGCCGCTTTTTATTTTCGGGGAAACTCTGCTATTGTTCGCGCATGACCAACATGACGAGCGGCCAGCTGTATCTACGCCTGTTGCGCTATGTCGCTCGCTACTGGCGCACATTTCTGGTTTCCATATTAGGCATGGTGCTCGTTGCCATCACCCAGGCAGCGGTACCGATTCTTTTGAAGCCGATGCTGGATGGGAGTTTCGTTAACAAGGATCCGACCTGGATCCGCATAATTCCGATTTTAATCGTGTTGCTGATGCTGGTGCATGGCATCGCCACATTCGTTTCCGGCTACGGCATAAATTGGGTGGGAAACAAAGTTGTTCTGGATTTGCGCGAAGCGATGTTCCGCAAGCTGGTGCAGCTTCCCACCATGTATTATGAAAACCAAATTAGCGGTAATTTAATTTCCAAGTTTATCTTCGATGTCGCGCAGGTAACCTTCGCGGCTACCAGCGTGGTGACCGTTGTCATCAAGGACGGCTTGAGCATTCTCGGGCTGTTGGGATGGATGGTCTACCTTAACTGGAAGCTGACCGCGATCACATTGATCATGGGTCCCCCGATCATGGTCATCATACGCGTCATCAGCAAGCGCCTGCGCAGCATGAGTCGCGAAGTTCAGCAGGCCATGGGTGAGGTCACACAGGTCCTGCAGGAAGGCATCGACGGACACAAAGTGGTCAAGATTTTTGGCGGACAGAACTACGAATCGGGCCGCTTCAATGACCGTGCCAATCGCGTGCGGCGCTTCGAGATGAAGCACGCTGCCGCTGCCGCTGCCAGTTGGCCGTTTGTGCAGCTCATCGCAGCGCTGGCGCTGGCATTGATTGTGTATTGGGCCACCTTGCAATCGGCGGCAGATGAAACCACGGTGGGCGGATTCGTTTCCTTTATCATTTCGATGCTGATGCTAATAGCGCCGCTCAAACGGCTCACGGAAGTCAATGCTTATCTGCAGCGCGGCTTGGCGGCTGCAGAATCTGTATTTGGGTTGCTGGAACAGCAAGGAGAGCCCGATGAAGGCAGCATAGTCCTGGCGCGACCGCGCGGCGAGATACGGTTTGAGAATGTGAGTTTTACCTATGGTGATCCTGAGCGCCTGGCACTCAAAGACGTTACGCTTAGCATTCAGCCGGGAGAGACGCTTGCCCTGGTAGGCGCCTCGGGCGGGGGCAAGACCACGTTCGTCAATCTGGTGCCGCGTTTTTATCACCCTACGCGTGGCAGAATTCTGCTCGATGGCCACGATCTGGAGACGCTCAAGCTATCCAGCTTGCGCGACAACATTGCTCTGGTAAGCCAGGATGTGATGCTGTTCAATGACTCCGTGGGAGCCAACATTGCGTACGGTGTGATGGGAACCGCCACTCAGGCGGATATTGTCAACGCGGCCACGGCGGCCCACGCGATGGAATTTATCAGCGAATTAGCGGAGGGGTTGAACACCTTGGTGGGGGAGAACGGTGTCAAGCTGTCAGCGGGACAGCGCCAGCGTTTGGCAATTGCGCGGGCGCTGCTTAAAAATGCCCCGGTGCTGATTCTCGATGAAGCAACCTCGGCACTGGATTCCGAATCGGAGCGGCATGTCCAGGCGGCACTTGACGTGCTGATGAGGGGACGCACTACAATTGTAATTGCGCATCGGCTGTCGACTGTGGAAAAGGCCAACCGCATCGTGGTGCTGGAAAAGGGAAGCATCGCCGAAATCGGCAATCATCAAGAATTGCTGGGGCGCCGCGGCGCTTATGCCAAGTTTTACGATATTCAGTTCGCCAGATAATCCAGTTTCCGACTATGGCCCACATTTCGGTCGTGACTCCGGTTTATAAGGCGGAAGCCTGCCTTGAGACGCTCTATCAACGCCTGGTTGCGGTTCTCGCACCCATCACCCAGAACTTCGAAATCATCATGGTGGAAGACTGTGGCGGCGACCGCTCGTGGCAGATTATCCAGGAGCTGTCGCGCCGGGATTCTCGGGTCAAGGGCATCCAGTTCAGCCGCAATTTCGGGCAGCACTATGGCATAACCGCCGGCCTCGACCACTGCGACGGCGACTGGGTGGTTGTTATGGATTGTGACTTGCAGGATCGGCCGGAAGAAATACCGCGTCTCTACGCAAAGGCGCAGGAAGGTTACGAGGTCGTTATCGCCCGCGGCGGTGTACGGAGCGACCATTTGCCGAAGCGCTTAACTTCGTGGGTGTTCTACAAAGTGTTTAGCTACCTGACGGACACCGAATACGATGGCCAAACCGGAAACTTCCGCATCCTGTCGCGCAAGGTGGTCATGAATTTCCGATTAATGCGCGAGCAACTGCGGTTTTTTGGCGGGCTCATCAATTGGATGGGCTATCCCGCCGCAACCATTGATGTCGAGCACGGGACGCGATATGAAGGACAATCCACCTACACCTACAGAAAGCTGTGGAAGCTCGCTGCGGACACCATCGTCGCTTATTCTGACAAGCCGTTACGGCTCGCAGTCCGCTTCGGCTTCGTTATGTCCGTGCTGGCATTTTCCTACGGCATGTACATAGTAGTGCTTAAGCTCGCTTACGGATCGGCGGTGATGGGTTGGCCGAGCTTGATTGTGTCGATCTATTTCATCGGCGGAATCATTATCAGCCTACTCGGCATTATCGGCATCTACCTTGGCAAAACGTTAGACGAGGCGAGGAAGAGGCCGCTGTACGTCATTCGAAACACGACCAATGTCTGACAGCGGATGCCTGATCCCATTGCCATGGGAAACACGTAACCTAGGCATCGAGTCCTTCTCACTCAGTGAGGCCTTCCTCCGCCATTGGGACGAAACGATGCTGCACACCGCCATGGAACAGAAAGCGAAGGATCATGGCAGCTTCTTTATTCAGGCACGAATTGGAATTGATACCCGGCTAGCGCAGTTATTGGAACGCAACGGTTTTTACTTTGTGGAGGCGACTGTCGATGTCCTGAACGTTTTCCGTCGGAATACCAAACTGCAGAGCTTTGTCTCGAACCGCTCTTCATTTTTGCCGCCTCGATATAGCGCGTCGGATCTTACGATAGCTGCTCTGGACAAAACGGACAGCGTCCTCTGCGCTGCGGTGAAGCAAATCGCTGCAGAATCTTTCACTGAAGACAGGTTTCATGTTGACCATAACTGCGCCAAAAGTATTGCCGACCGGCGTTTCGTCTACTGGATTGAGGATCTGCTTGGCGACGCAAAAGTTGTCATGGATGTTTTGCTTTTCAAGCGGGAGCCGATTGCATTTATGGCGAGAAAGACGGACCATTTTATGCTCAGCGGCTTTGCCAAAAAGTACGTGAGCGCCGGATTAGGCGATTATTTTTGGCTCAGTGTGATTGAGCAAGTGAAACAGGCGGGAATCGGACATGCGCGCGGGCTGGTTTCGATACGCAATATTCCTAGTCTGAACCTGTGCTGCAGGACGGGATTTAAGTTTCGGGAAACGTTCGTAACGTTCCATTATTGGAATCGACCGAACGCGGCGCCATGAGCTATTTTTACGTCGCTCTAACAATTGCCCTAACTGTCTACGGACAGATTGTAATCAAGTGGCAGGTGCTGCATGCAGGTGCGTTTCCTGAAGCTGTTGTCGATAAGCTCTGGTTCCTATACAAGCTGCTGATCAATCCGTGGGTCATCAGTGCACTGTTGGCGGCGCTGCTCGCGGCAGTGGCATGGATGGCTGCAATGACCCGACTTGATCTGAGCCAGGCCTATCCGTTCATGAGTTTGGCTTTCGTGCTGGTATTGATTCTAAGCGGGCTCTTTTTTAACGAGCCGATAACTACACCGAAGATTGCAGGCATCATACTTATAGTGCTCGGTATCGTGGTCGGGAGCCAGGGTTGAAGCGGTGTATGCGCTGCGAAGCGCAGTACGACAGCAGTACCTGGCGCTGTCTCGCCTGTGGATTTGAGCCCGTCATCATCGAGGGATTTCCGGCATTTGCACCGGAACTTGCCAGCGACGCCAGTGGTTTTAACGCTGCACTTTACGCTGCGCTCGCCCAAGTCGAAACGAACAACTTCTGGTTTCGCTCCCGCAATCGGCTGATTGCGTGGGCGCTCAAGCGCTATTTCAGAGGAGCATGTAATTTCCTGGAAATCGGCTGCGGCACCGGTTTTGTCCTGACCGGAGTGGCCGCAGCCTTGCCCGCGCTCGAGCTTAATGGCAGCGAGGTGTTAAGCTCCGGCCTCGGATATGCGTCTAAGCGCGTGCCGCAAGCGCGGCTCATGCAGATGGACGCGCGCAATATACCGTTTGCAGACGAGTTCGACGTGATTGGCGCCTTCGACGTAATTGAGCATATCGAGGAGGACCATTTGGTGCTGCGGCAAATCCGCCGGGCGCTGGCCGCAAATGGCGGGATTTTGCTGACCGTACCGCAGCATCCTTTTCTGTGGAGCCAGTACGATGTGCACGCCCGCCATGTGCGGCGCTACCGGGCTCGTGAGCTGAGAGAGAGGGTAATAAATGCCGGATTCGAAATAATCAGGATGACGTCATTCGTAACTTTGCTGCTACCATTCATGATGTTGTCGCGTCTGGTACCACGCGCGCCGGAGCAAGGTTGCGATCCGTTTGCGGAATTTCGTTTGCACCCCCTGCTAAATGCCGTGCTGGAAAAAACGCTGGACTTGGAACGAGCTGTGATCACATCTGGTTTGACGCTACCCGTAGGCGGCTCGCTTCTCCTGGTCGGACGCAAGCGCTGAATGTTTATGTTTGGGTGGTACCGGCGCAACAAAAAAGATCATGTTGTTTAATTCTTACGAATTCATTTTTCTTTTCCTGCCGTTGACGCTGATTTTGTTCTTTCAGCTGGGCAAGGTGAACCACAAGCTGGCGGCGGGCTGGCTCGCCGGAGCGTCCGTATTTTTCTACGCGTGGTGGAATCCTGTCTATGTTGTATTGCTCGCCACCTCGGTACTGTTCAACTACGGCATGGGACTGAGCATGTTGCGGGCCAACGCCGTAGGAAATGTTCGGCGCAAAAAACATTTTCTAATTCTCGCGCTTCTTTTTAATCTCGGCCTGCTCGCTTATTTCAAATATGCGCATTTTCTGATCGACAACTTCAATTTCGTTTTCAATTCTTCGTTTAGTCTGGGCGCCATCATCCTGCCCCTGGGAATTTCGTTTTTCACTTTTACTCAGATTACCTACCTGGTGGACACATACCTGGGCAAAACCAAGGAGTACAACCTGGTTCATTACGGGTTATTTGTGACCTACTTTCCCCATCTCATTGCCGGACCCATAATGCATCACAGCGAGATGATGCCGCAGTTCGACAAGCCGCAAGTCTACCGCCTCAATTACCAGGATCTGGCGACCGGCCTAACGATATTCATCATCGGGCTGTTCAAAAAAGTCATCATCGCCGACGGTGTCGGCGCCAACGTGGTGCCGCTGTTCGACGTAGCGCAAAGCGGGTTTGCACCTGGCTTCCTGGAAGCGTGGTGTGGCGCGCTGGCGTATACATTTCAACTCTATTTTGATTTTTCGGGATACTCCGACATGGCGATCGGTATGTCACTCATGTTCGGCATCCGCTTGCCGCTCAATTTCAATTCCCCGTACAAAGCGGCCAGCATCATTGATTTCTGGCGCCGCTGGCACATGACGCTCGCGCGTTTTCTTCGGGATTATATTTACATTCCGCTCGGCGGCAACCGCAAGGGCCAAGCGCGGCGCTATTTCAATCTGATGGCGACCATGCTGCTCGGCGGTTTGTGGCACGGAGCAGGATGGACATTCGTGCTGTGGGGCGGTCTGCACGGAGTGTATCTGATGGTGAATCACGCGTGGCGCGCGCTCAAGCAACAGCTTGGCCTTGACTTGCTCCCGCCCACGCGCTGGGGCAGGACGCTGAGTTGCTTGCTAACCTTTATCGCCGTGGTAGCGGGCTGGGTGATTTTCCGGGCGCCCAACATGGAAACGGCCTTTGCCATCCTGCGCGGGATGGCTGGATTCAACGGACTGGTGCTCCCCGACGCGTGGCTCGCGAAATGGGGCATAGCGGGCCAGTGGCTCGCACAGCATGGTGTTCGCTTCGGCAATCCGGTGGCGCTGCCGCACACCGGAGTGATCAACTGGATTTGGATTTTACTTCTAGTGGTCTGGCTGGCGCCAAACAGCCAACAGATAACGGCCGCTTTCAAACCGGCGCTTGCCATGCCGCTGCAAGCCGAAATCGCGGAGAAATGGCAATGGCGGCCGACTGTATTCAATGCCTTAATCGTCGCAAGCGTGGCGTTGGTGGCGATCGCGAACTTAAGCCGCTATTCGGCATTTCTGTATTTCCAATTCTGACGTGAACGCAAGCCGCAGTTACGTTTTTCTCGTGCTGGGGCTGTGTGGCTTGGTCATTTTACTGACGCTTACGCTTAATTTGCTGCTTGCGGCGAATGATCTGCGCTTCGACAAAAACAACCTCGCGAGCGCCTGGCAGCATAAAACGCATGGTGTGACCTTTGCCCCGCCCATTAACTACAACCGCCCGTTCAAAATTCTGCGTCTCAACGACCGCATCGGCGATATCAACACAGTAATATTCGGCTCCTCGACCGCAATGAGCCTGCGCCAGGATGCATTCCCGCCCCTAATGAAAGTCTACAACTTCGCGCAAAGTGGTGAGTCGTTGATGTTGGTGATTGGCGATGCAGAATATATTGCCGAACATTGGGGCAAATCGGTAAAATTCCTGATCATACCGCTCGACTGGTCGCTCGGTTTCCCCTACGAACCCGGAACGCCGCCAGCGGCGAATCTATCTGACGCGGCTCTCATCAAGTCAAGCAGCGCCGTGAGCGGGTCGGCGATCGCGTCGCGGATTAAAGACGCGGTTACGCTGCCGCAGATTAAAAACCTGCTGAGAATTCTTGGCGAAGTGCTTCGCTCTAAACACAAGCTCGCGGTGTTTGAGCAAATTTTCTTTGAGCCGTCGAGCCGGGATTATTTATGTCCGGACGGAACGGTGGCGCGCGATTTTGGTACTCTTTCCCGTGGTCTTTGTGCCGGTTTTCGATATGATGGCAGTGCAACGTTTAGCAACGAACGCCCGGTGCAACCAAGCCGACAGCAATTGCTGGTGGAAGAAGCTGCCAACGAGAGTTCCCAATACTCGAAAGCGTTGGAAAGCACAAAGGGGGAACCGAATCCCATTATCTTGAACCGGCTTGCTGCGCTGGCGCACCGGTTTGCCAGGGACGGCGGAAGAGTCGTGTTCTTTTTGCCCCCGCTGATCCCGACGCTCGAGCAGAACCTACTGAAAACGCATTATGCCGGGCCTTATCTCGCGCACACCAAAGAGGTGCTGGATAAATGGGCCAAACGCGAAGGCTTGGTTATTCTTGATGCCGGCGCTTCGGAAAAGTTTGGGTGTAAAGCGACTGAGTTCATAGATCCACACCATGCATTGCCGGATTGTTTCAAAAAAGTATTCGCCGAATTTTGGAAGGCATATATGAGTCCTCAAAGCGTAAAGCCGGGGTTATACCGTGCAGCCGGTTAACCATGGCTTGCAGCAGCGAATGGCGGAGTTGCTGCGACAGGTGAATCGCTTATTGGACTTCAATAATGCAAGAGCGTGCTGGATTTTCTACGCGATGGCGGCGCTCACTTTTCTGCCCGCGCTTGGTTTCTATTATGTGGGCGAGGAGGCCATACACCCGATAGTTTCGCTCGAAATGTGGTATCGGGGCGTGTGGCTGCAGCAGCCGCTCTTTGGCCAATTGTTGAAGCACAACCCGCTGTTCCACTGGCTGATCATTCCGGCCTCAAGTCTCATCGGTTGGGAGCACGTGCTGAACGTGGCGCGCGCCATCACTATTTGCGCCGCTGTTATGACAGGCATCGTTGCCGGCTGGCTGGCCCGCAAGTTATACCGCGACAACGCCTTGGCAGCTTTTACAGCGCTGGTTTACATCACGCTGGAAGATGTTTTCTTCTATCGCGGCTGGCTTGCGTATGTTGACCCGCTTTTTGGTTTGCTGGTGTTCAGCGCGATCGCCTGCCTGTGGGTGGGTTCTGCTGAAAAACGTCCGGGTCTGCTTTGGCTGGCTTCGTTCGCGCTTTTCGGCGCCTTCATGACCAAGGCGCTGACGGCGTATGCCTTTTACGTTGTCGCGGTCATGGTACTGGCCTTGCGTCGAGAATATCGGCGTTTTTTGCTGCGGCCAGGTGCGTTGCTGCCGCATCTCTTGGCGTTTGCCGCACCGGTTTTATGGTTTGCGTATGTTACCGGCGGCGCCCAGCAATCCGTCATGATGGGGGATATTCTTCGCAAGTTCAGCCTGGATAACTTGCCCGTATATGAAAAGCAATTGGTGATTTTTCCTTTGTTGACGATCGCGCATTTGCTACCGTGGAGTTTAGTCATACTGTATTTTGCCCGCGCCAGGCGATTCATTCGTTCGGCGCCAGGATTATCGGAGCTAAATACCGCAGCGTGGATACTTGGCCTGAACTTCATTCCCTATTGGCTATCTCCACAGAGCCAACCTCGCTATGTCGTGCCCCTGTACCCGTTATTTGCTCTGGTTCTGGCCTACTTTATTTGGGGTCTTGGCGACAAAGCAAAAGTGGTCGCCGTGCGCGCGGTCATGGTCTCGATTGTCCTGAAGCTCGTTTTCGTTTTGGCGGCCTTTCCTTACTATCAGAGACACTACCGTGGGGAGAATTACGAAATTGCCGCGCGCGAAATTCTGCATCGAACCGAGGGACATAAGCTGTATTCAAGCTATACGGGTTCCAGCGGACTGAATATTACTGCCTATCTCGATATCTTTCGCCTGCCCCAGGCGCCGTTGACATTTCCTCCTTCCCAATGGAATTCGGGCTTTGTGCTTGCCCACATGCCTGACCCCGCTCTAGGTCAAATCGCTGAGCAATATCGATTGGGGCCAGAAACTATTTATTTGCTCTGCCGAGGCAGCGCCTGCGGCGTGGGCGGTACCCATAATAGTCCAAGCGGAGAGCCGTCCAATGCGCATTGACGCGAATCCGTCCCGAAGTTTGCGGAACATGAGGCTGCTTGCAGCGCGAGAAGTCAATAATTGCCATTTGAAGCTTGGTCGCCTCGAGGTGGTAAAAATGGGAAGAGGCCTGGCGTGGCTGAGCACCGGAACCCGTGAATCTTTTCTTGAAGCGGCGCTTTTCATTCAAACTATCGAAAAGCGGCGGGGATTTAAAATTGCAAGCCCGGAGGAAATTGCATATCGCAAGGGGTATATTTCAGCCGATCAACTGCGGAAACTTGCGACGCCGCTTAAAGACAGCGGATACGGCGGTTATTTGCTGGAGATTCTTGAAGAGCCGGCGTCCGAGTCCCCATGAAGCAGCAAAAGCGTGATTGCTAAACTTTGCCTGCGGGTCGACGTTGAAATTATTTTATATGTGCTCGGAATTGCAATCATTTGCTGCCGGATGCAAGCTTAAACTCATCGCATAAATATGACGCGTAAAGAATTTCTGCCTTTCGGCAAGCCCAATTTTTCCGATCAAGAAATTGATGCAGTCGCGAAGGTGCTGCGTTCCGGTTGGATTGGAATGGGACCCGAAACTCTGGCTTTCGAGAAGGAGCTCGGAGAATTTTTTGGTGCGCCGCATGTCGTCACCGTCAACTCGTGCACTTCGGCGCTGTTTCTGTCTTTATTGGTACGCGGCGTGGCTCCGGGAGATGAAGTCATCTGTCCCAGCTTTACGTGGTGCAGCACCGCCAACGCCGCGCTGTACCTGGGCGCAAAACCGGTTTTTTGCGATGTGGATCCGGACACGTTGTGTATCACCGCGGAGTTCGCGTTGCAGAAACTTACTCCCAAAACCAAGGCAATAATGGTGGTTCACATGGCCGGGCTGGGAGTCGACGTCAACACGATTCGAGCCGCGCTACCCGAAAACGTGGCAATCATTGAAGACGCAGCCCATGCTCTGGGAGCCAAATTCAACGACGGGAAGCCGGTTGGATCCTCCGGCAACATGAGCTGTTTCAGCTTTTACGCCAACAAGAATCTTTCCACCGGCGAAGGAGGGGCGATTGCCTTGTTTGATGCAGCGCTCGCAGACCGGCTGCGTTCTCTTAGGCTGCACGCCTTGCCGGCGGATGCATGGAAGCGATTTACGAACCCCAAGTCGATCGTTTCGCGGGGATTGGAAGAGTTGGGCTATAAAATGAACTATACCGACCTGCAAGCGTGTATCGGCAGAGTGCAACTCAGGCGGCAGGCGGAGTTTCATCGCACGCGCCTGGCGATTGCCAATCGCTATCACGACCGGCTGAGCAAGCGGGTACCAGGGATCAAATTTCAGCACGGCTTGCTGCACCCACACCATGCGCGGCATCTATTTCAAATCATGCTGCCGCTGGAGGAAACCGCAATTTCCAGGGATGCCCTGTTGCTGGAATTGCGCAACCGCAATATCGGCGCAAACGTCCACTACCTGCCGCTGCACACCATGCCGCTCTATTCGGCCCATGGACACGCGAGCCTCCCGAATACGGAAAAAGTTTGCGAGCGAATATTAACCCTGCCCATTAGCGGTTCGATGAGTCTGGACGACGCGGATTATGTAATTCTGAATCTTGAAGAGCTGCTGAATGAGCACAGGCGCTGAATCGGCGGAATTATTTTATTTGCGCGGTTAAAGACGCGCTTTGAATTTCCGCTGCGCTGGATCAGAAACGTATTGGCACCTTTCAGAAACGTCCGCCCTCATGCTTTGTTAGACGCGAATAAGTAACCCCCGGTAGCTTCCTTCTTTTGAAAATCAATTTGGAATCCTGCTGTTTCAACCATCCTGGAAATCTCGTCATGCCTTTGGTGCGGTTCGAATAAATGGTATTCCATAGCCAGGTGTCCGACGTTCTCCCAGGCTTTTCTATCCCTTAATATGGACCATTCAGCCCCCTCGCAATCAAGCTTGACCAGGTCCGCCTTGCCGCCGATCCTTCTGACAGCTTCCGCAAAGGCAATCTGCGGAATTTTGCCTCGTGCGTCCAGGACTGACCTCGTTTGGAGCGACTCACGGCCCGGGATAAGATTTATCATTCCGTTCTCTTCGCCGACCGCTTCAAGGAAGACGCGCGCTTTTGCCAACGACGCCTGGTGATTTAGAAATCGAGCCAGCTGTATGTTCGGTTCATAGGAATGAATGACGGAATTCGGGAACCGGATCCTGGCATAAAGAGTGAAAAAGCCAACGTTAGCTCCTACATCCAGGATTGAAGTGTATTCACTCGTCGCGTTCCTTAACCCATACACGTCATCCAGGAAAATATCAATGAAAGCAAACCGGATTCCCTTTTCTTCCGGGAATAACAGCGGAACCCGCATTCCTTTCATCAAGATGGACTCCGGCGTTTTAAAACTCGGACTCCTGAAGAAGGAGACGCCGAGTTCTTTTGCCCTGGCGCGTCTTACCAGACCTCTCCTGATGGTGTTAGCGTTTTTTAAGAACTTATACTCACTTTGCTTCACGGCCGTTTTCGCCTTGCCAATACGTCCGGCGCTGTGTGTCTAGAAATGCTAGTAATCATAATGCGTCTCTGACGTGGAATCATGCATAGTTTTTACACAGCAAGGATTCCACGGCGGTGATGACCTTGCTTGACGGCAATCCCTGCAGGCAATCGCTGAAGCTCTCGATATGCCTGTCGCATCCCTCCCCCATGCACGGCACGCAGGCGTCCTTCCCCTGCAGCAGAACTACGTTGCCAGCCTTCTGGCTGCCGAGCCGCTTCCAGGGATTTTGCTCCTTGGCGTGATTTTTCGGCCAAGGCCCCCATTTGACCGGATTGGACGGTCCGAAAAGCGCCACGGTCGGAATGCCCAGCGCCGCTGCCATGTGGGTGAGCGCGGTGTCCGGGCCGACAAAAAGCATCGCGCGACTCAGCAAACAAGCTGATTGTTCCAGAGTCAATTTGCCGACCAGATTAACGGTGTTTTCAGTTAACAGCGGCAAAAGTTTCGCGACGTAACGGCGCTCATCGGGAGCATCGCCGCCGGTAAGTATAATGCGCAGTCCCTGCTTTTCCAGCCAGCGCGAGAGTTCGCCCCAACCCTGTGCGTGCCACATCTTGTAATTGAATTTCGGATAGAGATGCAAAACCGCAAAACGTTGGTTTGGCGCATGGCGTAATAGGAGCGCATCGATATATGCGGCGGTTGCATCGCTCCAGGAGACGATTACTTCATAATGTTTGGGAACCTGAAGGAGCTCCGCAAGCTTGAGGTTCATC